>JAAXUL010001463.1 GCA_013336035.1 Chloroflexales bacterium | reverse complement strand
CCCGACCGCACGCGCGGTGCGCAGTGGGCAGCCCCAGCTCATCCCGATTATCGACCCCGAAGCGCTGCGCGCGGCGGTGCCGCCGGAGCATCAGGCGATCCTGGCCCAGTTTTCCCCCCACAGCCAGCTCACGGTCCCCTTGCGCGTGCAGGGCCAGAGCATCGGCAGCCTCGCCTGCGCGCGCTTCGCGCCTGAGCAGCCGCCCTTCGACCAGGACGACCTGCGCCTGGCCCAGGACCTGGCCGACCGCGCCGCGCTGGCGATCAGCAACGCGCGCCTGTTCCAGGCGGCCCAGGCGGCCCGGCAGGCCGCCGCCGAGGCCCTCGCCCGGATCGATGCGCTCATCACCAGCCTGCCGACCGGGGTCGGCTACCTCGACGGCGCGCTGCGCTATCAGCTGGTCAACCCGGCCCTCGCCGCACTCAACGGCCGCCCGGCCGCTGCGCATGTCGGGCGCACGATGGGCGAGATCATCCCGGGCCTGGCCCCGCGGCTGGAGCCGCTGGCGCGCCAGGTGCTCACCACGGGCGAGGCGGTGCCCGATCTGGAGTTTCAGAGCGGACTGTGTCCGCCTGATGGGTTGGCCCACACCTGGCTGATCCGCTCCTTCCCGGTGCGCGATGCCGCCGGCGCGGTGACGGGCGTGGGCGTGACTGTCACCGATATCACGGCGATCACGCGGACGACCGCCGCCTTGCGCGAGACCGAGCGCAAGCTGAGCACCCTGTTCGCCCTCTTGCCCGTCGGGGTCTCGATCTTCGACGCCGCGGGCACCGTGGTCGCAATGAACTCGGCCCAGGAGGCGATCCTGCGCAGCCAGCAGGCTGGCCTGTCCCGCGAGGGCGTGCTGGCCCGCCCCTTCGTGCGGCCAGACGGGACACCCCGACCCCAGGAGGAGCTGGCCACCGAGCGGGCCCTGCGCGAGCATCAAGCGGTCTTGAATGTCGAGAGCGGCTTCGTCACCGCGACGGGCGAGCTCCACTGGCTCAATGTGAGCGCCGTGCCGGTCGAGTTCCCCGACTGGCGGGTCGTGGCGGTGGCAACCGACATCACCGCGCGTATGCAGACTGAGCGCACCCTGGCCTCCGAGCGCCAGCAGCTCGCGGCCATCCTCAACACTATGCACGAGGGCGTGATCGCGATCCAGCCGGATGGCGCGCTCGTGCTGATCAACCCGGCCGCCCTGCGCCTGCGCGGCCTCGACCCGGCCCATCCTCCGGCAACGATGGCAGAGCTCGTCCAGCTGACGTCGCAGCGGCCCTACGATACGCGTGGCCAGGCGCTCCCGCCGGAAGCGTTTCCGTTCCAGCGCGTGCTGCGCGGCGAGCAATTTGTCGGCCTGGAGCTGTGCATGCGCTCGACGCGGGACGGCCAGGAGCGCTGGCAGGTCTTCCACGGCACCCCCGTCTACGACGAGGGCCGGCTTGTGCTGGGCGTCCTTACGGCGCAGGACATCACGGAGCGCCGGCGCAACGAGGCGGCCCTGCGCGAGCGCGACGAGCAGCTGCAGATGGCCCACGACGCGGCCCTGCTGGGCACCTGGTGGCGCGACTCGACCGCGGACCTGATCCACGTCGACGCGCGGGCGCAGGCCCACTTCGGCCTGGATGTCGATATGGCACCGGTCGAGGCGCTTCTGGCGTGCATCCACCCGGATGACCTGGCGCTCTGGCGCCAGGCCGTGGCGACGACGACCGACCCGGCGGGCGAGGGGCGTGTCGTGGAGGAGTACCGGGTGGTGCATTCGGACGGCAGCATCCGCTGGCTTGCTATCCACACGCGGGCCTACTTCGCCGGAGCGGGCCTTGAGCGTCACCTGGTGACCACCAACGGCACCAGCCAGGACATTACCGTGCGGAAGCAGGCCGAGGCGCAGGTGCGGGCCGCCCTTGCGGCCGAGCAGCAGGCCCGCGTGGAGGTGGAGCTCAGCGCCGCGCGGGTGAGCCGGCTCCAGGCTGTGACGGCCGCCCTCGCCGCGACCCTGACTCTGGACGAG
>JAAXUL010000635.1 GCA_013336035.1 Chloroflexales bacterium | reverse complement strand
TCGCCCAGCCCCACGGCGTGCCCAGCAAGAGCGTCCGCAGGCTCGCCTCGCCGACGAAGCCGTGGTGGATCTCGTCGAAGACTATCCGCCCCCCTTGCGGCACCCGGCGCAGCAGATTGAGGACCACCGCGGCGTTCTCGTCGTCGCGCAGGCCCAGGTTGGTGAAGGGGTGTACGGCCGCGCTGGCGAAGATATAGCCCTCGCCGTGCCGCAGCCCGGCCAGGATCGGCGCACTGGCCGTGCCCGCCAGGGGCGCGATGTCGGCGTGTTCGGCGGCGATCACGCTGGGGGTGCGCGCCTCGATGCGCGCCGTAGCGGGGGCGCCCAGGGCCGGCTGGAGCACGGGCGCCAGCTCGACCGGCACGCCGGAGGGCGCGCCGGCAACCGATAGGCCGAAGGCCTCGAGCAGAGGGGCGGCGGGGGCGCCGCGGCCGGGCCGCTCCTCGGCCACCAGCAGCGTCCCGCCCGCCTCGACCCAGGACCGTACCGCCTCGGCCTCCTCGCGGCTGTAGCGGTCGAGCGGGCCGAGGACGATCAGCAGATCGGCCGCGGGGTCGGGCGCGAAGGCCGCATACTCCAGGCGCTCGACCTGGTAGCCCAGGGCCTCGAGCCAGCGGCTCAGGGCCAGGGCGCCCCTGGCTCCGCTGACGTGGCTGCTCGCGCTGCTGCCGATCGTGCTCGCGCTGCGCCCAGGCCCCAGGCCGATCAGGGCCGCCAGGCCGATGAAGAGCCCCACCAGCATGATGAGGTCGCGTCGAGGCATCGGTGTCCCTTGCAGGTCGCTTGGCTTGCGTGTGATCCGTGATGCTGGTCCGGTCACACATCACGGAATGGCACGGCCGAAAACAGACGACCCACGAGTGTGGTCAGCGGTCAGGTAGCGCGTCAACCTGGCGCTCGATCTCGGCGTAGCCATCTGCGTCGAGGGGGGCGCCGCCGTACCAGACCCGCTCGGTGGTGTCGATGATCGGGGCGAGGCCGGCGCGGGCGCCCTGGCGGCCTCCCAGGCGGCCGAGGTGCTCGCGGTTAGTTTGGTGGGGGTCATAGGGCAGCACGTGCTTCTCATCGAGCCAGAGCAGGGCTGCCAGGGCCAGCAGGCGGGCCGCGCTCCGGTAGTTGCCGTCGCGGGCCAGGGCCGTGGCCTGGGCGCGGGCGTCGGCGGTGTCGCGGGCCGCCAGCGCGGCCGGGGTGGGCAGGGCGGCCTCGGCGCGCAGGGTGTGGCGCAGGCCCCGCAGCCAGAGGCCTAGCACCGCGATGACCATGGCGGCGCCCAGGGCTGTGAGCAGCCACGAGGCCGTGCTGTCCGGCGTGCTTGCCGCGGCCCTGGCGACAGGCTGGAACAGCTCGCTCAGGCGCTCGAGCAGCCACTGAATGAAGCGCTCGAGGGGCCCCGGCTCGCGGGGCTCTGTCTCGGGCTGCGCAAAGGGCGGCCGGGCGAGGATCTCCTCGAGGCTTCTGGCGGCATCGGCGTCGGCGGGGGGGGCGCGGGTGGCCAGGGCGTCGATCAGGGCGCCCAGGCGCGCTGCCACCAGCGGCAGGTCCGGGGCGGGCTTGCGCAGCTCGGCGGCCAGCCAGCCGTTATCGACACGGGCGAGGCTGCCGTCGGGCATCTTGACCGCCGCGGCCCCAGCGAGGGCCGCCGCTGCCTGCGCGACGTCGAGCCGGTCGCCGCGCGCGGCGGCGGCCCGGGCCTCGCGCAGCAGGCGTTCGTAGCCCGCCAGGTCGAGGGTCTGCCCCTGGGCGGCGGCGGGCGTGGCCCACGCCAGGGCGATCAGCAGAAGCAGGGCCAGGTAGTGACGCATAGCGCGCTGTTCAGGATCGCCTGCTACAATAGGGCCGGCTGCACTTATGCCCCTTGGAATACAGCTCTACGTACACGGGCATTGTAGCAGACCTCTCCGGGCTGCGGCAGCACGGGAAGTGCTATAGTGTTGCAGTTTGGGCATAGTTCAGTTTATGGTCCTGGCGTAATGGGCAGAGGGCTAGCTGATGGCAATTCGGGCTGTTGGTGCGGTAATAGTGCGCGAGGCGCCTGGCGGGCCCCTTGAGGTGCTGCTGATCAGGAAGCAGGGCGGAATGTGGACCTTGCCCAAGGGGCGGGTCAAACGCGGCGAGGCCGATGAGGATGCGCTACGGCGCGAGATGGCCGAGGAGACGGGGCTGCGCGGGGTGGTGGGCGAGGCGATCTCGCAGAGCGTCTACCGCATCGAGAAAGATGGCCGCCAGCGCCGCAAGACGGTGGTCTACTATCTGGTCTGGAACACCCGTGGCGAGCTGCGCCCAGGCCTCGCCGAGGGCATCGAGGCCGTGCGCTGGATGCCTGTCCCCCGCGCGCTCAAGCACATCGGCCGGCCCCGCATCCGCGCCGTCGTGCGGGCGGCCCTGACCCTGATCTGACGAGGGGCAAGACGAGCATATGCTCGTCTTTGGCCCCTCGTCGTTGGTCCCTCGTCGTTGGCCTTACTTGCGCTCGAGCTTATACGGCACGCTGATCACGGTCTTGCCCTTGCGGAACATCAGGGCGGTGCGCAGGATCAGGCCGGTCTGATTGTGGAGCAAGTGCTCCCACCAGCGCAAGGGGATAAACTCGGGCAGGATGACCATCACATGACCGTCCCGATAGCGGCCCTCAATCTCGTCGATATAGTTCATCAGGGGCGTGATCAGCGAGCGGTAGGGCGACTCGAGCACCACCAGCGGCACCTCGCAGCCCCACTCGGCCCAGCGCGTCTTAACGCGCTCGATGTGCTCGGGGTCGAGGTTCACATAGACCGCTGTTACGTTGTCGGGCGCGAGCGACTTGGCCAGCTCGAGGGCGGGCAGCACGCCCTTGTGGATGCCGCTCACCAGACAGATGGCCGTCAGGCGGCGCACCGGGATCGGCTTGGCCGCCGTGGTCAGCGAGAGCTGCTCGGCCACGCCGATATAGTGCCTATGGATCACCTGGAAGAGGATGACCAGAAGCGGGATGAGCACCATCACCACCCAGGCCCCGTGGGTGAACTTGGTCACGCTGAGGACCACGAGGACCACGGCGGTGAGGGTCGCGCCGATGCCGTTGATCAGCGCGCCGCGGCGCCAGCCCTCTTCCTTGACGGTCAGGTGGCGCTTGACCATGCCCGACTGCGAGAGGGTGAACGAGATAAAGACGCCGATCGCGTAGAGCGGCAGCATCGCGATCTCGTTCGCCTGGAAGACGACGACCAGCAGCGCCGAGAAGAAGCCGAGGGCCAGGATGCCGTTCGAGAAGACCAGCCGGTCGCCGCGCGAGGAGAACTGGCGCGGCAGGAAGCGGTCGCGCGAGAGGAACGAGGCCAGGCGCGGGAAGTCGGCGTAGGCGGTGTTGGCGGCCAGCACCAGGATGAGGGCCGTGGCCGCCTGGATGATAAAATAGATCGGTCCGGTGCCGAAGACGGTGCGTGCTATCTGCGAGACCACCGTCTCGTGAGTGAACTCGTTGGGCACTGCGCCGTGGAGGTGAGCCAGATAGGTGATGCCCAGGAACATTGTCACCAGCAGGCCGACCATCCAGGAGAGGGTGGCCGAGGCGTTCTTCGACTCGGGCGTCTTGAAGGCCGGCACGCCGTCGCTGATCGCCTCGATGCCGGTGAGGGCGGTGCAGCCCGCGGCGAAGGCGCGCATTACCAGCCAGAGGCCGATGGTCTCGCCGGCGACCGGGATCTCGGGCGCGATCGGGTGGACCACGGGTGTCGGGCCCACCATTGCGTCGCGGACCAGCGCGTAGGCGATCATCACCAGGATGCTGGTGATGAAGGCGTAGGTGGGCACCGCGAAGATCACGCCGCTCTCTTTCACGCCGCGCAGATTGGCGACCGTGACGAGGGCGATAAAGAACAGGCCGATCTCGACCGCGTAGTTCTTGATCTCGGAGAAGCCCCAGGTGCCGCCGAGGGAGGTGATGGCGGCGACGCCGGCCGAGATGCTGACGGCGACGGTCAGCACATAGTCGATCAGCAGGGCGCCGGCCGCGATCAGCCCGGGCAGATCGCCCAGGTTCTCGCGGGCGACGATGTAGCCGCCGCCGCCCTTGGGGTAGGCGCGGATCGTCTGCCGGTACGAGAAGGCTACCACTACGAGCAGCACACCGATGCCGATGCCGATCCCCAGCGAGAGGCCGAGGGCGGCGCTGCCCCCGAGGATCAAGACTGCCAGGATCGCCTCGGTGGCGTAGGCCACCGACGAGAGCGCGTCTGATGAGAAGACGGCCAAGGCGGTGACTCTGCTCAGCCGCTCGTGGTGCTGATGCTCTGTGGCAATCGGTTTGCCGATGAGCAGGCGTTTGAACGACGAGGCCATAACGATCCTCTCTCCTCCACGTGGGGCGCCGGTCTAGGGCGCCGTTCTGCACGATTGACGTTACCTGGGCAATCTGCAACGGGCGTGCCGTCGGGTCAGTTTCGCCGGGGAAAACAAAACGCCGACTCGGCAGTCGGCGTCGGATGGTCGGCTGTCGTGAGCAATGTGCGTCTTCAGCTTCGCGAGCTGCATTGCCCAAGCGTACCACTATCGAAAACGCATCATCGCGCCGAAGCGATCCTAGCACTACCCCAATCCACTGTCAATGGGTAACGGATGTTCTTTTCGGCAATTGTGGTGTAAGCTCTCACAAGATAATGACGCACATAAGTTGTTGAATCGCTACTATATATTTAGGAGCTACCTGTGAGCGAGCAGCGCGGGGCGCCGCGATGGCGCCTTGAGACCAGCCTTGTCCACGCCGGCGAGCGGGCCGCCGCGCCTCCGGCCACCCCCACCGCCACCCCGGTCTACGCCGCGACCACTTATCTCTACCCGAGCCTCGCCGAGCTGGACGCGGCCTTCGCCACGGGCGAGGGCTACCTCTACACACGCTACGGCAACCCGACGGTGGCCGCCCTTGAGGCCGCCGTCGCTGCCGCAGAGGCTGGGCGCGGCGCCGTGGCCTACGGCTCGGGCATGGCCGCCCTGCACGCCGCGCTGCTGGCCGCCGCCACGCCCCGCGGCGAGACGGCGCCCCGCCCCCGGGCCATTCTCGCCGCCCGCGACCTCTACGGCTCGACGACGGTGCTGCTCGAGGAGCTGTTCGCGGCGCGCGGGGCGACGGTTATCTCGTCCGACCTGTGCGACCTGGCCGCGGCCGAGGCGGCCCTGGCCGCCCATACGCCCGAGGTGGTGCTGGTCGAGCAGATCTCGAACCCGC
>JAAXUL010000634.1 GCA_013336035.1 Chloroflexales bacterium | reverse complement strand
CGTGTGAACGGCGCATTGCGCTCGCGGATCTGGCCGATCGAGCGCTCGACCTCGCGCTCGAACTGGCGCTCGACGCCCTGGCGCAGCCGCTCGCGCATCTCGTCCACGCGCATGCGCAGGGCCTTCTTGGCCTGCCGCTTCTTTGCCGGCAGCAGCAGGAAGCCGCCCAGGGCCACGGCTGTCGCCGCCAGGATACCTGTGAAGTCGAGCCAGACCGCATGGGCCAGGGTCACAATCAGGGCCCCTAGACCCACCGCCCCGACCTCGGTGAGCGCAGTCGCGGCGAGCGAGGCCCGCACCTCGTCGGCCAGCTCGGCCGACTCGGTCTCTTTATCGTAGCTTGCCACCACCTCGCTCGCGGTGCGGCCGACCGAGTCGAGCAGGGCCCGGCGGTTGTAGTCGAAGCTGCCCCCTACGTTGCCGATTAGCCTCTCGCTGTGCTGGCTCGCCCGGCGCTTGATATACTCGTCGGTGCTCTGCTGTAGCCGCAGGTTCTTCTCGACCATCCAGTCGATCAGCGTATGAACCTTCTGATCGATCTGCGGATTCAGGTCGCCCACCACCTCCTGCTCGAACATGCCCCTGAACTTCTCGCCGTTCATCAGGTCGGGCAGCCGGCCCAGGCGGATGTGCTCCTCGAAGAAGGCGTCGCCGCGCTCGACCAGGTCTTTGAGGATTTGGTCGATCTCGCCCAGGTAGTACTTGACGTCGCTGTGCAGGTCGTCTTTGAACAGGCCCAGCTGCTGCTCGACATTCTCCATCGTCGTCAGATCTTCGCGCAGAGTCTCGAGGCGGGCCTCGGTGGCGCCAAGGTACTTGCCAGTAAGCTTGTGGGCCACGCCAAGGGGCGAGAGCAGCTTCAGGCGGACGCGGGTCTCCTCGTCGAGGCTATCGAGGATGTAGTGCTCGACCTCGCCGAAGCGGCTGGCCTCCCACAGGCGGTCACGCTCCGCGCCCTCGCTCTGGCGGGCGCGGATGGCCTGGCGGGCCGAGACGGGGAAGATCTCGGGGGTGACGCCGAGCAGCGTGCGGGCGTTCTCGCGGATGAAGCCCAGCACCTGCTCGCGCTCGGGATCGTTGAGGATGTCGATCTTGTTCAAGACGATAATGATCTTCTTGCCCCACTCTTTGATCAGCTGCAGGAAGCCGCGCTCGCTCTCGGTGAAGGGCCGGTCGGCCGAGGTGGTGAAGAGCACCAGGTCGGCCCGGGGGATGAAGTCGTGGGTGAGCTGCTCGTGGTGACGGATGACGGCGTTGGTGCCCGGGGTGTCGACGATGATGAGCTGGCGCAGTACCTCGGCGGGGAAGGAGGTGACCCGCAGGCCGCTCGAGCGCAGCTCGCTGCTGACCTCGTCGCCGTACTGCAGCAGGGTGATCGCGTCGGTGGTCGGGGTTACGCCCTCGGGGAGGACCTGCTCGCCCAGGAGAGCGTTAAGGAAGCTCGACTTGCCGGAGTTGAACTCGCCCGCGACGACGATCAGAAACAGCTCCTCAAGGTGATCGAGCGTCTCGCGGACGGTGCGCAGATCGGCGGGGGTCACGTCGGCGCCAAAGCGCTCGAAGGCGCTGACCAGCTGCTGAAGAACGACTCGCAGCTCGTCGAGGAGAGAGTCCTGCCGCTCGGTGATCAAGCGCTTGCGCCGGAGCAGGCCGTCGATAAAGGTCATTGTGTTAAGCCTTGTGTTACGGGTTTAAGACGGCTTAATAAATTATGTAACCTGGCATACATGCAATGGCCGTGCCTGATGCTATACTCCCACTATCTCCTTCTCCTCTCCCTCTGGGGTGGTGCCAAAGGCGCCACCCCAGAGGATTCTCTGCGCCCGCGGCCGGCGCGCCCGGGCTAGAGGGCGCGCATAAGGACCGCGAGGGCGGCGAGGAGCAGGGCCGTGCCGAGCAAAGCGTAGACCACCACAGGGGCCAGCTCTGTCCATGTCGCTAGCCGGGCGCGCCGAGGCGGGCCCTGGGTCTCGATGCGGGTGCCGCGCCAGTAGGTGACGCGTCTGGTGTCACGGCCGCCGGACCAGCCGCCGAGCCCCCACGAGCGCCATGCCATCCACAGCATGGCGCCACCCGCGCCAGTCAGGGCGAGGGCCGTCACAGGCCAGGGCAGGGAGCCGGCATTAGCCAGCAGGGCGATAAAACCGATCAGAATAAGCCAGCGCCAGTCGAAGCGAAAGCCGCGCATAGTTCTCTCTCCGGCGGAATTTGCCATCATCATACCATGAGGCATCTCCTATGGGACGCCTCGTAGGTTGCGCTGGATGCAGTCGCCGACTCAGGCCGGCATTGGGCGGCGAGTCTATCAGGGGGAGGGGCCCGACGTGGGGCGGGAGTGAGGGGCAGAGGATCTACGGGCGGCGGGTAGCTACTTGCCCGTAGGGCCGCTGAGGCTAAGTGAAGCGAGGGACATACCGCCAGGTGCAGCGGGGCTCTCGGCGGCGAGTGAGGTTGAGACGATCGGCAGGAGCTCGCGCAGCTCGATGGGCTTGGCGACGTAGCGCTCGACGCCGAGGTCGCGCATCTTGGCGCGCAGGCCGGGGGTGTCGTAGGCGGTGAGGATGAGGACAGGGATGTAGGGGCGGAAGGCGCGCACGGCGCGCACCAGAGACATAACACCGCCGGTGTGGGGGCTCGGGTCGACGATCAGCAGGTCGACATTCCCCGACGCGCAGGCGAGCCATGCGGCATTAGGGGTGGGGTCGACGACCACACTGAAGCGATCGCCCAGCAGCGTCTGTAGGCCGCGCTGTGTGATCAGCGCCGCCGCTGGGTCATCGTCAAAAATATGGATCTGCCTGATTGGCATCGTATATTCTCCTCCGGCCGGGTCGCGCGGAGTGAAGGTTGCCTGCTGTAGCTCACCCGCCATTATCGTAGCAGCCTGCCCCACTGCTGTGATGGGCGGAGACAACAACTAGAAGTGGTGAAGCAACAACTTGTGATGCCTTGCACAACAAACCTTTCACCGCAACCCGACGCCACGAACGCTCTGTATCTCAGAGAGACAAACGAGGCGTACTTGCATAAATCGTGCCACGACTTGGGCGCCGCTTTTATTACGGAAAGATTTGGATTTCAAATCTTCGGGTTATAAACAAAACCAGGCACGAGGGAATGCCGGCCGCGAGAGTCGGGCCGGCAAGGGGACGGGGGGTATTACTGGCTAACGGGCAGGAGGATGGTGAAGGTGGTGCCCTGGCCCGGCGCGCTCTCGACGGTGATACGGCCGCCGTGCTGGGTGACAATGTGGGCGCTGATAGCGAGGCCGAGGCCGGTGCCCTGGGCCTTGGTCGTGTAGAATGGCTCGAAGAGATGGGGTAGATGCTCGGGGGCGATGCCGACGCCAGTGTCGACGATATAGACGCCGATCGTGGCGGGGGCCTCGGGGCGAGCCTGAAGCATCTGGGTAGTGACGCGCAGGTCGCCGCCGCGGGGCATCGCATCGCAGGCGTTGAGGATGATATTGAGGAAGACCTGGCGCAGCTGGTCGGCGTGGGCGATAGTGGCGGGCAGGTCGGGCTCAAGCGTGGCGACGGCGTGGATATGGCCGTGGCGCAGGTGAGTCTGCACGAGCTCGAGGGTCTCGCGGAGGATCGTGTTGATGCTGGTGGCGGCCAGCTCGGCGCGGGTCGGCCGGTAGAAATCGCGCATACGGGTGATGATGCGCGCGATACGGCCCAACTCTTGCTGGGCGATAGCGAGGAAGGACCGCTGGGGCGCATCGGGGGCCAGGTCTTGCTCGACGAGATAGAGGCTGTTGCGGGCGGCGTAGAGGGGGTTATTAATCTCGTGGGCAACCGAGGCCGAGAGCTCGCCGACGGCGGCAAGCTTGGCGCTCTGGAGGAGCTGGGCCTGGGCGGTATTGAGGCGGGCCTGGGCCTCGGCGTGGAGCGACTGGGTGATGGCGAGGTCGCGCTGGAGGGCGGCGGCGCGGGCGCGCTGCAGCACCTCGTCGATCGCCACGGCCGTCAGGTCGGCGAGGGCCTGGATGAAGGGGATATCGCGGGGGTGATAGAGGTGAGCGCTCACGCCGCCGTAGAGCACAATAGCGCCCATGCGCGTGCTCTCGACGCGCAGCGGGGCGAGGAGGGCGCTGTAGGGCGGCCAGCCGGGGATATGGGAGCGCAGCGAGGCGATCTCCTCCTCGTCAACCTCGGCGAGCGCGATCTCGAGCTGGGGGCCGACGAGGAGCATGGAGCGTGGGGCAAGGATAGCCATATCGGCGAGGCCGCGCCCGCTCACGCGCTCGCTGACCCCGGCCGCCGCGCGCAGGATGAGCGTGTCGTTCTCGGTGTCGAGCAGGAAGAGGTGGGCGGCGCTGGTGCCGGGGAAGAGGCTGGCCGCCTCGCGGACGACGAGCTGCACGATAGCGTCGACGTCTCGGCTGATGAGCAGAGCGGCCGAGATCGAGAGGATAGCGCTGAGGCGGGCGCTGAGCTCGATCGCCCGGCTCTGCTGAAGCTCGGCCTCGCGTTCGACAGCCTCGGCCCGCGCCTCGGCGGCCCGCAGGCGACCCTCGAGCTCGAGGATGTAGGCACGCATATTCTCTTGCTCACCCATCGCATTATCTCCGCAAGGTCATCGGCGGGAGGAGGGCACCAGAGTGCAGCGTAGCCGTCAGAATTGACACTCTAAAGCGCCGCACGCTATAATGCCCGCAACGCTCACCGCCCAAACTATAGTGCTTTTTGGCACGGAGCGCAAACGCATGACCCAGCCCGCGCGTATTCTTGTTGTCGACGACGAGCAGAACATCCGGCTGACCCTCTCGGCCCTACTCAGCCGGGCTGGCCATGTCGTCACGGTGGCCGCCAGTGGCGAAGAGGCGGTGGCGATGTTCGAGCGCCAGCATTTCGAGCTGATGCTGGTCGATCTGCAGATGCCCGGTATCAATGGTATCCAGGTGGTCGAGTCCCTGCGCCAGCGCAACCTCGATACGGTCGTGATCGTGCTGACCGGCCATGGCTCGCTCGAGACGGCGATCGAGGGTATGCACCAGGGCGTCTTCGACTACATGTTGAAGACCAGCGACCCGGGCCAGATCCTCGACCGCGTGGCCGCCGGCCTGACCGATCGTCTGAGGCGGCAGCGCCAGAATGCCTTGATCACGGCCATTGGCGCGGCCGCCCAGGAGCTGACGGGCGCGGCCCCCGTCGTGGACGATGCGCCCTCTCTCGCCGTGGCGCCGCAGCCCGCGCC
>JAAXUL010000633.1 GCA_013336035.1 Chloroflexales bacterium | reverse complement strand
CGACTCGGCCACCGCGAGGCATGCGTGAAGGACGTCGCAGGCTTGCTCACGCCTGCCAAGCCTGGCGTGCAGCGTGCCAAGGTTCAGCAGGTTGAGAGCCTCGGTTACCCGCGACCCGATCTGGCGCGAAGCCTCCAGCGCCTGTTCCAGGTAGGCGATGGCCAGCGCGGCATCGTCGAGCTTGAAGGAGATCTGGCCGAGCAGATCCAGCGCGTACACCGCGAACAGCTCGAACGAACCCTCTCGGGCGGTCTGTAGCCCGGCCTTGGCGCGTTCGAGTGCCGCCGAGGGGTTGCCGGCGTGCAGGTGTATGGTGGCGAGGTTCAAGTGTGCGAGCGTCTCGATCCGGCTGTAGCCAATGGCCGCCGCCTCCCGAACGTTCTGCTCGAGCAGTGCGACGGCCCGCTCGTACTCCCCGGTGTCGCCGAAGACGTTGGCCAGGTTATTGCGCGCGTTGGCCATGCGCCGTCGGTCGCCGATCGCCTCGGCGAGGCTCAGCATCTTGTAGCTATAGTCGAGGAGCTCCGGCAGATTGCCCATCTGGGCGTGGATGCCGGCGAGGCCGTCGAAGACGTCGATCAGCCCGTCGGCGAAGGCCCGGCCGTCGCTTGCCTTGAGCTCCTCGAAGAGCGCCAGTGCCGCAAGGAGCTGCGTCATACCGGTTGGGTAGCTGCCGGAGCGCTGGTTTAGATAGCCCTGGGTGCGCAGGCTGTAGGCCATGCCTGCACGGTAGGGTCGCCCGCTCTGTGCCGCAGCTTCGGCCAGGGCGTACGCGGCTTCGGCACACGCCCTGGAGCGGCTGATGTCGATGTCGCTCAGCTCCCAGGCCATTCGATTGAGGGAGTCGACCTGCCCCACATTCACATCATCGCGGTCGTAGGCTGGCTCATCAACCGTCTGCAACTGCGTCTCTGCCAAGGAGTATGCCGATCTAGCACGGGCAGGTAACGTGGATAAAATCAGCCGGGGTCTTCCGGGCAGCGCGCATGTGCGCTACAATCCTCCTACGTACGCACCAACACGAATACATCCACGCATACTTCGGTGGGATCACAACACGGGCCGCGAGATACGTGGCCCGGAGGTGGAGCGGGTCGAGCTGGTACGGGTGAGCAACACTGCTCGTCTGCTGGTTGTAACGGAAATCCTTCAGGAGTATAGGTGAGCGGTCTGACCATACTCTGACCATCGACCAGCGCCATAGGTTCGACGATTGCCGTCAGGGGCAGAGCTAAGATGGCCCATCTTCGCATGGCCCTGCTGGGCTCTTTCCAGGTATGGCTCGACAGCGAGCCAGTGACCAGCTTCCGCAGCGATAAGGTGCGCGCGCTGCTGGCGTACCTGGCGCTCGAGGCCGACCGGCCCCACACGCGCGCCAGCCTGTGCGGTCTGCTCTGGCCTGATAAATCTGACGATGCCGCACTCCAAAATGTAAGCCAGACGTTGCGGCGCCTCCGCGACGCGCTTGGCGAACGGCGCGGGGGCGTCTCAGTGCTGCGTGTCTCGCACCAGAGCATCCAGTTGACCGCGGACGGTGCTGATTGGCTCGACGCGGCGACAGTTGCGCGACTCGCTACGAGCACAAACATAGGCGATCTGGAGCGGGCTGCCGAGCTGTACCGTGGCGAGTTGCTGCCCGGCTTCGGCTTGCCCGGTTGCGACGCCTTCGAAGAGTGGCTCCTGCACACCCGCGAGCGCTTCGCACGCCTGGCGATAACGGCGCTCGAGACGCTCACCCAGCAGCTGCTGGTCTCAGGGCGATATGGCGAGGCCGCCGAGAGCGCCCGGCGCCTCCTCGCGCTTGACCTCTTGCGCGAGGACAGCCAGCGCCTGCTCATGCGTGCTCTCGGCGCGTCCGGCGACCGCGCCGCCGCCCTGGCCGCCTATGAGCGCTGGCGCGAGACCATGCGCGACGAGTTGGGCGTCGAGCCCGACCCGACCACCGTCGCCCTCGCCGAGCAGATCCGCGCTGGGGCCGACACCAATCTGCTTGGCAGAGGCCCGGGCGTGATCGTAGGCACCTCCACCGTGCTCCACTCGGCTGCCACACACCGCGTGGTCAACAACCTGCCGCTTCAGCTCACGCCATTCATCGGGCGCACGCGCGAGCTAGCCGAGCTAGCCGAGCTGCTGCGCAAGCCTGAGACGCGCCTGATCACGCTCGGCGGCGCGGGCGGCATGGGCAAGACCCGCCTGGCGATCGAGCTGGCCCGCCGCAGCGGGCCAGCCTTTGCCGGCGGGGTCTGCTTTGTGGCCCTGGCGCCTGTTGCCGCCCTCGACGACCTGCCCGCCGCCCTGCTGCACGCCCTCGACCTGCCTCCCAGAGGCGATCTAGTGGTGCTCTTGCGGCAGACACTGCGCGACAGGCAGCTGCTGCTTGTGATGGACAATCTCGAGCATCTGCCGGGCGCCGGCAGCCTGCTGGTAGAGCTGCTGCAGGCCGCACCGCAGCTCAAGATCCTCGTGACCTCACGCGAGCCGCTGTACGTGCGTGGCGAGCAACGCTATGTGGTGGGCGGGCTGCCATACGAGCCCGAGGCGCCAGGCGCAGATGCAGCTGCACTGCCGGCAGTGCAGCTCTTCGTGCAGGCCACCACGCGCGTGCAGCCGCGCTTCCGGCTGGAGGCGGACGGGCTCGCGAGCGTGCAGCGGATCGCGCGACTCGTCGTCGGGATGCCGCTGGGGCTTGAGCTGGCGGCCGCGTGGGTCGAGCTGCTGCCCCTCGATGCGATCGCCCAGCAGATCGAGCGTCGCGGCGACTTCCTCGCAGTCGATCTGCACGATCTGCCCGAGCGCCAGCGCAGTATGCGTGCGGTCTTCGACTGGTCGTGGCAGCTGCTGCGCCTGGACGAGCAGCGTGTGTTCAGGCAGCTCGCGGTGTTTCGTGGCGGCTTCACGCTCGAGGCGGCAGAGATCGTCATAGGGGCGACGCCGGCGCTGCTGTCGCGCCTGGTCGAGAAGTCGCTCATTCAGACACACCAGCGCCGCTACGTGATCCACGAGCTGTTACGCCAATTCGCCCAGGAGCAGCTCGACCGCGACCCGGAGCGCCCGCAGGTCAAGCGACGCTACAGCCAGCTCTATCTTGGCTTCGTCGCCGAGCGCGAGCGTCGGCTCTTCCGTGATCAACCGCGCCAGGCCGCAAGCGAGATCAACCACGAGCTCGACAATATCCGGCAGGCGTGGCGCTGGGCGGCGGCCCACGGCCAGGCGCGTGAGCTCGGGCGCGCTGCCTGTACGCTGGCGCTGTTCTACAAGCTGTACGGCGCCACCTCCGAATGGGAGCAGCTGTTTCTCCTGGCGGTCACGCAGCTGCGGGAGCAGCCTGGACACGCTGCGGAGACGGTGCTGCAGCGCCAGGAGGTAAGCACGCTGCTGGCGCTGCTTGGTTCGGCCTGCCTTCACCAGGGCAAGCATACGCAGGCACATACCTGGGCTGAGCAGGCGATCGAGCTCGGCACGGCGAGCGGCGGCGCCCTTGGCGAAGTCCACGGCCTGCTGGTCCTGGGCCAGGCGCTCCGGCGCCTGGGGCAGTCCGAGCGGGCGCGCGAGGTGCTGGAGCGCGCGGCGGCGCTCGCTCAGCTTCGCCAGCAGGACGGCTCGTTCTCCGAGCAGTTGCCCGACACCGAATTCGTCGCCTACAACTGGCTCTGCTCGATCGCTCTGACGGGCCACGAATATGCTGCCGCCGCCGAGTATGTCGAGCGAGGGATGGATATTTGTCGCCGGCTGCGCAAGAACGTCGGCATTACGGCTCTCCACAGTGACATGGTCGACATCGCCTTCGCCACCGGCGACTATGTGGCGGCCCGCGGTCACGGCGAGGAGGCGCTCCGGCTGGCACGAGGCCTGGGATACCGCCACATCGAAGGAACCATGCTGTGTACCCTGAGTAGTCTCGCACGCCTGCGGGGCGAGTACCCACTGGCGCTTGACCTGGCGGCACAGGCGCTGCTCTGCTTTCAACGCCTGGGCAACCTGGTCTGGGAGGTGATCGCCGCGAACGAGCTTGGCTATGTGTGCTTGCTGCTGGGCGACTACGCCGGCGCGCAGGTGTGGCTCGACCACGCGGACGAGGTCTTGCGCGCGGCAGACATGCCGCCGGAAGAGGCGTCTCAGAACGCGCTGCGGCGCGCGCAGTTGGCCTACGCCAGGGGCGATGATGCTCACGCGTTGGTGTGGGTGACACAGGCTCTGGAGATGGCACAAGGGGTAAGGGGTGCATCAGTGCGCATACAGGCCCTGACAGCGCTGGGTTCGATCCAGGCGCGTCTCGGGCAGCCCGATCTGGCGGCTCTAGCGTTCGAGCAAGCGCTGGCCCAAGCCGACGAGCGAGGACAGGGCGCCTTGGTGGCCATGGCACGCGCGGGGCTGGCTGAGCTGGCGTGTGCGCACGGCGACCTGGGAACTGCCATGGCACATGGAGAGGTGCTCTGGCAGATACTCGTCGTCGAGAAGGCGCAGCTAGACGAGCCCTTTGGCCCTTACCTGGCCTGCTACCGCGTACTGGCTGCAAGCAGCGATCCGCGGGCCGCAGTACTGCTCCAGCAAGCGCGGCGGATGCGCGAGCAGTATCTCTGCCGGATCGCTGACCCGGCGCTACGCGAGTCGTTCCTCACGCACATCGCGTGTTACCGCGAGCTAACCGAAGAGGCTGATGGCACGCGCGCTCCAGCCAGCCACTAATGGTCCATCAGCAGATGACAGCCTCTCTCATAGCCTCCTACTGTGGGTGGTTTTCGCTGTCCAAAAGTTCGCATTCCTCTTTAGGGCATCATAATGCGCGCTATGTTCGACCAGCAGTGAGGGAGAGAGCGGTGACAGCTACCTCTCTCGTCGCGCTCGTTCACAGCCTCCCCACCATGAACCTTACTGGCGTGATGCTGAGGAAACACCTTCCGTCGGCGCGTCCTCCGTGTGCAGGTAGCGATAGACCGTGGCCTTGGAAATCTGGTAATCCTGCATCAGGGTGCGGATGAGCACGCCCTGCTGGCGCCGCTCCTGGAGCTCGACGACCTGCGCTGGCGTGAGCTGCTTGCTGCGGCCGAACACGACCCCTCGGGTCTTGGCGAGCTGGATGCCATCTATCTGGCGCTCGGCCCGCAGCTCGGTCTCGAACTGGGCGATGGCGCCGAGCATGTGGAAGAGCAGCCGGCCCGTCGCATCGTTAGTGTGGATCTGCTGGTCGAGCACCTGGAGGTGGA
>JAAXUL010000632.1 GCA_013336035.1 Chloroflexales bacterium | reverse complement strand
CCGCCCCTCCTCAGCCGCCTGGCGGTCTGGATCGGGCTGAGCCTCGGCGCCGTGGCCCTCGTCTACGAGTGGTGTTGGGCTGCCGGGCTCGCCATCGGCGCCGCGGCCCTGTGGGCCACCGCCGGCCTGCTGGCCATTGCCGCCCTTGGCGGCGCCTGGCACGACCTGGGCCAGCCTATGCCCCCCGGGCCGGGCGCCGCGGCCCTAAGGTGGGCCGGCGCCCTCACCGGCGCCGTCTTTCTCGCCACCCTCGCCCTGCGTCTCGCCGACATCGAGGGCCTGGCCCTGCCGCTCTGGGTCGACTCGGTACACCATACGCTGCTTGTGCGCATTGCCGCCGAGACCGGCACCGCGCCGCTCTCTCTCGCCCCCTACCTCCCTGTGCACGATCTGCCCTATCACTGGGGCTATCACGTCGCCATCGCCACCCTGCTGCGCCTGAGCGGCCTCGGCCTGGCCGAGACGATGCTGCTGACCGGCCAGGCCCTCATCGCGCTCCACGCGCTCACCGCCGCCGCGCTGGCCCTGGCCCTCTGGCGGCGCCCCGCCGCCGCCCCGGTCGCCGCCCTGGTGGTCGGCCTCGTCTCGCTGATGCCGGCCTATTACATCTCGTGGGGTCGCTACACCCAGCTCACGGGGCTGCTGATCCTGCCTGGCCTGGCAATCGCCTGGCAGCAGGGCCTCGCCGGACGCGGCCGGGGCTGGTGGGCCATCGCGGCCTTCACCCTGGCCGGCCTCAGCCTGGTCCACTTCCGCGTGCTCATCCTCGGCGGCGCTCTCCTGGCTGCGCTGAGTCTGGTGTGGGCGGCCGGGGGCGACTGGCCGGGCATCAGGTCTCGGCTCTTCGCGGCAGCGGCAGCCGTGGCCGCCGCCGCCGCGCTCACCGCGCCGTGGCTGGCCCTCCTGACCGCCCGCGCCTTGCTGCCCGCCGTGGCCGATGGGGGCCTCGCCGGGGGCGGCAGCTATAACGCCCTTAGCGATGCGCTGCTGTGGGTCACGCCGAACCGCCTGCTCGTCGCCCTGGCCCTGGCCGGGGCCCTGGCGGGGCTGCGCCGGCGGGCCGCGGCGGCGGCGAGCGTGCTGCTCTGGGTGGGCCTGATGGCCCTGATCGCGAACCCCTGGCTGCTCAGCTACCTGCTGGCCTCCGCCGGGGCCGTGCTGCTCGTCGCCGCCCTGATCCGCCGCCAGCTGGCCCTGGCCGCGCTTGGGGGCGGCCTCGTGCTGAGCGCCGCGTTGGGCCCGCCGCCCTACCTCTGGCTGATCACCAACGATATCGTTGTGATCAGCTTCTTTCTGCCGCTCGCCGTGCTGATCGGTGGCGGCGCGGCCCTGCTCTACGCGCGGCTGGCGGCGGCCGGCCCTCGTGTCGCGCGCCTCCTCGCGCCCGTATGCGTGGCGGCCCTGGCGGCGGCCGGCCTCTGGGGCGCCGTGACGCTGCGCGGCGAGGTGGTCAATCAGTCTACGGTGCTGGCGGGCCCCGCCGACCGGGCCGCGATCAGCTGGGCCGCCGCCAATACCCCGCCCGACGCGCGCTTCCTCGTCAACGCCGCGCCGTGGCTGCCCTCGGCCCGCCGCGGCACCGACGGTGGATGGTGGCTCCTGCCCCTCGCCGGCCGCAACACCACTATGCCCCCCGTGCTCTACGTCTACGGGGCGCCTGAGTACGTGGCCCACGTCAACGCCGTCGCCGACGCCGTGGCCGGCTACGCGCCCGGCTCGGAGCAGACGATCCTCGACCTGATCGCCGCCGAGGGCATCACCCATATCTACCTGACCGAGGGCAAGGGCCCGCTGCGGCCCGAGCTCTTCGCCGGCCGCCCCGGCTTCACCCAGGTCTACGCCCAGGACGGGGTGACGATCGTTGCGGTAGATAGGCCGGCCAGCGCTGCGCCGTAGCCCGCTATACGAGGGTCACGCGGCGCGCTAGGCCCGCGGACAGCTGCCGCCACAGGAGCATCTATGCGACGTGAGCTGCAATCACCATATTTTGCGGTCAGCGTAGCCGTGGCGGCCCTCCTCGGCCTCGTGCTGATGATCGCTTGCTTCGGGCCCACCGACAACTGGGCCTGGGACCCGTCGTTCTACTACGCTCAGATTCGCTCGCCCCTGGTCGATCACGACCTGAATTTCCGCAACGAGACTAAGACCGGCGACATCGATCTGGGCACTACGGTGACCGGGCTGCAGCCGAGCCTGTGGCCGGTCGGACCGGGGCTCCTCTGGGCGCCCTTCTTTATATCAGCCCACGCAGCGATGCTGACGCTCGACCCTGCCCATGCCGACGGCTTCGGCTTCGCCTACATCGCCCTCGTCGCCCTCGGCTCGCTGGGGTACAGCCTGGCGGGCCTCCTGATCATCTACAAGCTCTGTCGGCACTTCGGTGGCAGGGCCCACGCGCTCGCGACAACGCTGCTCTGCCTGGCGGCGACGCCCCTCTTCTACTATACGTTCCGCCAGCCAATGATGGCCCACACCACAGGCCTCTTCGCCGCGGCGGCCATAGTCCTTATCTATCTGAAGCTTGACCAGCGGGCGACCCTCAGCCCGCAGAGCGGGCTCCTCTTTGGCGTAGCGCTAGGGCTGTGCTTCCTGACCCGCTGGAACGGTCTGCTGATGGGCGCTGTGCCCGCCATATACTTCGCCGCCCACATCCATAAGGCCCTGGCGCGGCGCTCGGGCCGCGAGGCGGGGGCCGCGCTGATCCAGATCGGCGTCATGCTCGGCCTCTTTCTGGTGACTATCTCGCCCCAGCTGGCCCTATGGCATCAGCTCTACGGAAGCTTCCTCGCGCTGCCGCAGGGCGGAGAGTCCTTCGTCCCTAGCCTGCTGCCGATCAACCTGCCCAAGGTCTTTTTTGACACGAGCCGGGGGCTGGTCTTCTGGAGCCCGGCCGTCTTGATCGGGATGCTCGGCGTCGCGCTCATCCCAGACCTGAAGCTGAGGCTTATGGCCGCCCTGGTGGTGCTTGGGCAGGTCACTCTGATCGGGTATCGGGTCGATTGGTTCAGCGGGGCCGGCTTTGGGGCCCGCTACTTTATCGAGCTACTCCCCTTTCTCGCCATCGGCATTGTCTGCCTCCTGCGGCGGCTGCCCAGAGGGGCTGGCTGGTCCATCGCCGCGGGCGCGCTCATGGTTGCCCTCGTCGTCCATCAGTTTGTGCTTATGCACGCCGTCGAGAACAGCGCGAGCGGCTGGATCGACGCGGCAAATTATGGCAAGGGCCAGCCGATAGGGGTGCGCTGGCAGCTCGACGCGCTCGTACGCCTGCTGCGCGACCCAGCCCTCTGGCTCGCGCCGCGGCCCTACGTGAGCGAGGACCGGCAGACCATCCTGGCCAACGCCCTCGCCGGGGTGCGCGGGCCCCAGGCCTACCTGGTGACGGGCACCGCCCTGGCGCTGGCGCCGGCAGTGGTCTTCCTGCTGGCGCTTGGCCAGCGCCTCGTCGTCCGGGGCCGCGCGGGCCCCCTGTTTATAGGCATCGCCGCCTACTGCGCGGCCTGGACGGTCTTCTTCATCACTATGCGGTGAGGGCCGGCGCTCAGGCGGGGGGGGGCGCCCCCAGCAGCCCGGGGAGCCACCAGCCGCGCGAGCCGTAGGCCAGCACCAGATAGCCGAGCAGCAGCAGCAGCAGCGCCGCGTCGACAGTAGTCAGGCGCCAGCGCCGCACGGGCGTCACCAGATGCAGGGTCGCCCAGAACAGCAGCAGCGACACCGCCCCGTAGAGCACGACCGTCGCGCGGTGCAGCGGCGCCGGCCCCTCGGCGCCGCCGCCAAGCGCGCCGCTGGTGAGCAGCCCGAGCAGCACCAGGGGGCGCAGCCCGCCCGAGAGCGACGAGGCCGGCGGGCGGGCCGGGGCCAGGGCCGAGGCCAGGGCCGAGAGCGGGTTGGCGGCGACGATCCAGGGCGGGGCCGCGCCGAGGCTATTGACCAGCGACCAGACATTGGCCGCGAAGAGGGTGCCGCCCACCAGGCTGACCAGCAGGGCGTAGCAGAGCAGGGTGGCGCTGTAGGTCTGGCGGGTCACGGCCGAGCAGAACAGGCCGAACGCACACCCGGTCACCGCGGTGACAAGCAGCGTGGCCGTCACGCGCAAGATGTCGGCCGGCTCGACCCCGCCGAAGAGCAGCACCACCCCGTACACCGGCAGGGCCGCCACGAGCAGCACCAGCAGGAACGCCAGGGCCGCCACAAGCTTGCCGGCCACAAGCTGGAGCGGGGTCATCGGCGTGGTCAACAGCATGGTGTAGGTCCCGCGCTCATACTCGGCGCTGATCGCGTTCACGGTAGTGGCGGGGGCCAGAAAGACAACCAGAGCCTGCAGGCCCAGGCTCAGCCCGATGAAGATCACCTGGCCGACCTGGGCCGCCAGCAGGGGCGCGCCGCGGTCGAGCTCGGCGGTGACGATGCCATAGAGCAGCCGCGCGGCAACGATCGCCAGCCCCACATAGACGGCGATCAGGATCGCCGCCCGGCTACCTCGCATCTGGACGGCAAACTCTTTGAAGAGCACAGGCATAGCCGGGCTTCGCCTCATGGCAGTGCTCCTCGCACCTCGGCGCTGACGTAGAGGCACGCGGCGGCCTCGATCTGCCCATCGAGCCGCAGCAGCAGGCTGCCCCCCTGCAGATACGGCGCGGCGTCAGGCACGTCGAGGTCGCCGGGCCCGTCGAACTCATGCTCGACCCAGACCCCTCGCGCCCAGTTATAGAGCTCGGTGGTCACCCCTGAGCTGGGCCAGCGCTGAGCGCCCTCGAGAGTAAGCTTGATCGCCTCGGCGCGCAGCGGGGCCAGGCCGGTGGGGAGCCGCATCGTCACGGTGACCGGGGCCGGCGCGGCGGGCACGCCCGCGCCCTGGTCGCCATTGCAGGGCGCCCGGTCGCCCGCCGCCAGATCAGGGCGCAGCCAGCCCACCGGCAGGAAGGCGGGCCCGCTGCCGCTGAAGTCTGGGCGCAGCACGAGGAGCGTCGTGTCCTGGCGGGCCGCGCCGCCGGCGCTGATCGCGAAGCTCAGGGGCGAGCGTTCCATCCAGGCCAGCACCAGGGGGCTCTCATCCGAGCCAGTGCTGCCGCGCGCGACGGCGGCGTTGATCAGGGCCTCGCGGGCCAGGACGCGCCGGTCGGGCGCCTGCCCCGGGCGCCTGCCCTCGTCGAGCTCGTCACGCAGCACCAGGTAGCTGATCGCCGTGCTGTGGGGCACCTCGCCGAGGGGCG
>JAAXUL010001462.1 GCA_013336035.1 Chloroflexales bacterium | reverse complement strand
ATCCGCGCCGAGGGCACGACCGACAGCGCGGGCGCCTTCACGGCCAGCGCCGTCCACGCCAGCACCACCCAGCCCGAGGGCCGCTCTGGCCCCCGCCCGTAAACCTGAGATGCCTGGGGAGCGCAACGCGCTCCCCAGGCATCGCCATGGAAAGCTGGCGAGCGGCGTGCTCAGGGCGCCGCAGCCCAACCGTGCACGAACGAGAAGAGGGGCTCGCCCCTCAGGGGCCGGCGCTGGATGAGCGGGCGCGTCGGTCCGCGAGAGATCCGAGGACCGACGGGCTGACCGGCGCTCTGGCGCTCAGGCCCAGATGGGCGCGGCACTGACCGCGTCGCCCCGCTGTCGCTGGCACCTCTGCGCAAGAGTGATTGTGGGCGAGCACCCCGGTGGCGCCGACGATAAGGATCCGGTCGGGTTGTGATGGCATCAGCGCGCCTCCTTAATTCGGCAGGGGGCCGATCGTGGCGGTGAGACCCCAGGCGGGATCAGCCCGCGCCAGATCGGCAGGGAGCGGGTGGCGGGCCTGCTGGTGGATGAACAGCGCCTCCGCAGGCGCCGCGGGCGTCACGATGAGCACGCCGCTGAGGCGTGGCAGGGTCTGGTGCAGCGCCTGCGCCCCGTCGAGGCCGCGGAAGGCGAAGTAAGCGTCGTCCTTTGCCTCGGCGCGGCGCCGCAGGCCCTGGAGTATGGCGCCCACATCTGCGGCGGCGTACGCATCAGCGTCACTCACGACGATGAGCAGGTTGGCGGCGCCCAGTGCCAGCTGGCCGAGCTTGCCGCAGAGCACGGCCGCCAGCCGGCGGTCGGCATCGTGATCCTCGCCGCGGGCGGGGCGTAGGCGAGAAACCTCGACATACACGTCGGTGTGGCCCTTGTGGCGCAGCAGGAAGTCCGGCCCGCGCCGGCCCTTAGCCGCCAGGGGCTCGTAGGTGAGCGGGCTGCGCCGGTCGATGAGGGCCGCGGCCACGGCCAGCTCGCAGCGCAGGTCGCGCTGGGCCTCAGGCGTCCGTGCGTGCCGCACCTTCTTGCGGATCTTCGTGGCGTTGGCGGCCGTGAAGGTGTACAGCGGCGGCGCCTCCGCGAGCAGCCCGGCGTACCAGGCGGCGAGCGGGTGCGCCGGGCTGCCAAAGGTCGCCTCGAGCAGGGCGGCTAGCGTGGTGTTCTTCATGGCAGGCTGCACTGCGGCGACAGGCTCGCTGTCAGCCGGCCGATCACGGTCGTCTGCGCGGCCAGGTCCTGGCTGAGCTCGAGCCCCTCGGTGTCGATGCTCAGCACCGGGCAGGCTGTCCAGGTCGCGATCCAGGCCGCGTAGTGGCGCTCCAGGCTGGCCAGGTACGCTGGCTGGATGGCCCGCTCGGCAGGCCGCGCCCGCCCGGCGATGCGGCGGAGGAGGGTCGGCACGCTCGCCTGAAGGTAGACGACCAGGTCGGGCGGGCGGAGCTCCCGCACGATCGCGCCGTACAGCTGGCGGTACGTCGCGTCGTCGCGGTCGGACAGAAGGCCTTGCGCGTGAAGGCTGGCGGCGAAGACGGCGGCATCCTCGTAGAGGCTGCGGTCTTGCACCACCGTCCCGGTGAGGGCCGCGATCCGCTGGTGCTGGGTGAAGCGCGCGGCGAGGAACCAGATCTGCGAGTGGAAGCCCCAGCGGCGCGGGTCGGCGTAGTAGTCGGCGAGGTAGGGATGCGCCCCCTCCAGCTCATAGACCGGCGTCCAGCCGCAGCGCTCGGCGAGCAGGCCGACCAGGGTGCTCTTGCCGACCCCGATATTGCCTGCGATCACGATGTGGTGTCCGCGGCTCATCCCTGAGGGGCTCCTTTCATCGTGGTTATCCTCGTGCCGTGACGGTCGAGCGCGCCACCACCAGCTGCAGCGCGCGGGCAGCGCCTCCGGCTGCGGAACGATGCCCTGCCTACAGGTGGACCACGTGCAGATCGCCCGCCCGGCGCACCAGCGCCTCGGCGACGACCAGGCGGTGGCACTCGGTGACCGGGCCCTCGTAGC
>JAAXUL010001461.1 GCA_013336035.1 Chloroflexales bacterium | reverse complement strand
CACCGGCACGCCGCCGTGGACCACGCGCGTGCCGGCGTCCTCGGGGTTCTGGACGGGGGGCGCCACGATCGAGACCGCGTGGCCCAGGCGCGTGAGGGCCCGGGCCAGGGGCAGCATCCGCGCCAGGAGGGTGCCCTTCGGGCGGATGCCGAAGGGCGCGAGCATAACGATGCGCATAGTGGGTATTTATACCACAGTAGCGCGGCGACGGGGGGCGCCAGGCAGCCTAGGCCTTCCCCTTGCGGATGATCTCGAGCATCTCGGGCAGGCGGACGATCTTCACGCGGGGGCGGCCCTGAGCGGCACCCAGGGTGGCCTCGTAGGCGTCGAGGATGCGCCAGTCGGCGTAGGTCACATACTCGACCTGGCGCTCGCGCAGCAGGGCCTCGACATCGCTCTCGTCCGGGGCGGGCGGGATGCGGGGCAGATCCTCGAGCATCGAGGCCACCGTCGCGACGGCATCGGGCTTATTGGTGCCGATCACGCCCGAGGGGCCACGCTTGGCCCAGCCGACCACATACTCGCCCGGCACCAGCTGACCGCTGCCGTGCTCGGTGACCCGGCCCGCGCTGCTGGGGATAATGCCGACCGTGTTGTTGAAGGGCACGCCCGGCAGCGGCAGGCTGCGGTAGCCCACCGAGCGCAGAACCATACCGCAGGCGATGGTCTCGAACTCGCCGGTGCCCTTGGCGCGAAGGCCGCCGTCGGGGCCCTGGACGAGGGTGTTGCGCTCGATCTTGACGGCCGCCACGTGCCCGTCGGCGCCGATCACCTCGACGGGCGAGGTCAGGAAGCGCATCACGATACGCCTGGGCGCGCCGGAGATGCCCCTGGCGGCGTAGGCCCGCAGCATCTCGACGTTCTTCATAGCGATCTTATCACCGGCCAGGCTCGCCTCGCTGACCGGGTCGAGCTGCAGGTCCTCCGGCGATATCACCACGTCCACATCGGTGAGCTCGCCGAACTCCTTCAGCTCGGGGTTGGTGAAGGCGGCCTGGGCGGGGCCGCGGCGCCCAATCATCACCACCTCGCGCACCATGCTCTCGCGCAGGGCCGAGAGGGCGTGGTCGGCGATATCGGTCTTCGCCAGATCAAGCGGGTCGGTCACCAGGATGCGGGCGACGTCCATCGCCACATTGCCATTGCCCACGACGACGACGCGCTCGTGAGAGAGGTCGAAGTCGATGTCGGGGTAGTCGGGGTGGCCGTTGTACCAGCCCACGAACTGCGTCGCCGGCAGGCTGCCCACCAGATCCTCGCCGGGGATGCCCATCTTGCGGTCGGACTGAGCGCCGACGGCGTAGATGATCTGGTCGTAGCGGGCCTTGAGATCCTCGTGGGTCACATCTTGCCCAAAGGTCACATTGCCGAAGTAGCGCACGGTCGTGCCGGCGGCCAGCTTCTCATAGACCCGGGTGACGGACTTGATCGACTGGTGATCCGGGGCCACCCCCTCGCGCACCAGGCCATACGGCGTCGGCAGTCGGTTGAAAAGGTCGATCTGGACGGCCAGGTCCTTCTGCTTGAGCAGGGACTCGGCGGCGTAGAAGCCCGCGGGGCCGGCGCCGACGATGGCGACGCGAAGCGGGCGCTCGGCAGTTCCCAGGTGTGCGCTCAAGATGGTGCTCCTTCGGCGGACCATTCGGCCGTGGGAGTGTGATAGATAACGATATGGCTTAAATTCAATCTAACACGCGATGGGGTACGTGTCAAACCGAATCACGGCGAGGGGGGCGCCGTGGGCGACGGCTCGGCGGCCGGTGTGGGGGTCGGCTGAGGCTCGTTGGTCGGGGTTGCGGTGGCGGGGGGGGTGGCCGTCGCCGCCCCCTGCGCAGCGTCCGCGGGCGTCGCCGGGGCGGTGGTGGGCGAGGGCGAGCGCAGGCTCACCTGCACCGTGGGCGGGTCGCCCACCAGGCTTACGCCATCAGGCAGAGCCAGGCTGACCGGCAGCGCATAGCTGCCCGGCCCGAGGCCGCTCACATCGACGACCCTTTCGACGAG
>JAAXUL010000631.1 GCA_013336035.1 Chloroflexales bacterium | reverse complement strand
CGTGTGCTCTGCCGATCTCCGCAAGACTGTAATACAAAAAGCCGCGCAGCGGAACCTTGCCTAATGGCAAAAAGGATCATCGTGAGCACACCACAGGAGCCCTGGCGCCTGCTGCCCTACAGCGAGGGCCCGGCGGGCAGAGAGCTGGCGGCGGCCGAGGGCATGCTGGCGGGCCTGGCGGCCGAGGCGCGGCCTAGCGTGCGCTGGTACGGCGCCCGGCACCCCGCCCTAGTGATCGGCTCGGGCCAGCGGCCGTACGAGGTGGACGGCGCCGCCGTGGCCGCCGCGGGCGCGACCCTCCACAAGCGCGCCTCCGGCGGCACGGCCGTGCTGTTCGTTTCAGGCTTCCTGATGCAGGACATCGCCCTGCCGCTCGGCCACCCCCTGCACCGCACCGACGTGAGCGAGTCGTACGCCTGGCTCGGCGAGGCCTGGGCCGAGGCCCTTGGCGCGCTGGGGGTGCCCACCGAGCTGATCGACGTGCCGACGGCCCGCGCCGACACCCAGGCGGCCGACCAGCGGGTGCGGCGGGCCTGCTTCGGCGGCCGCTCGCCCTACGAGGTCCTGGCGGGCGGGCGCAAGCTGGTGGGCTTCTCGCAGATCCGGCGCCGGCCCGGCGCCCTCTTCCAGGTCGGGCTCTACGCCCACTGGCCCGGGGCCGAGCTGGCCTCTATGCTGCGCCTGCCCGCGGACGAGCGGGCCGCCACCGCCGCGGCCCTGGCCCAGCGCGTCGTGGGCCTCGACGAGCTGCTGCCCAACGTGCCGCCCCCCGAGACGATCATAGAGGCGTTCGCCCGCGCCATGGCTCGCCGCCACGGCGTGACCCTCGCGCAGGCGCCCTGGCGCCCCGACGAGCTGGCGGCGGCGCGGGACACCAGGCCCCGCTACGCGCCCATCGACCCCGCCGCAACACTGCCCCCGCAGCCATCGTCATAGTGGGCAGATAGGCGCGGGTGTCGCGCCACTACTAATGAAGATGGAAACAGACCATGGCAACCTCGACGGTCTACCGCGCGGAGCGCGGACCGAATCTCATTCTGCGGGCGATCTACTTTCTGGTCTTCGGCCTGTGGTTCAGCGCGATCTGGGCCGGCGTGGCCTGGGTGCTCTGCGTGACCATCATCGGCCTGCCGCTGGGCCTGTGGATGCTCAACCGGCTGCCCCAGGTCACCACCCTGCGCCCGCAGCGCGGCGACCTGGTGGTCACCGCGAACGGCGAGGTCTACCAGAGCGCCGCGCCCCAGGCGCCCTTCCTGCTCAGGGCGATCTGGTTCCTGCTCGTGGGCTGGTGGCTCAGCGCCCTCTGGCTAACCGCCGCCTGGGCCCTCTGCACGGTGATCATCGGCATGCCGATCGGCTTCTGGATGTTCGACCGCGTGCCGGCCGTGGTAACCCTGGCCCGCAGCTAAGGCTCCGTCCGAGCCGCTCGGGCGGATAGGAGACGGTTCTGGGGAGAGCAGGCCCTCCCCGCACCCCGCCCGGCAGCAGGCCCATCCTCGACGCACGAAGCCCCTCCAGGCCGGAGGGGCTTCGCTTTGCATAAACACAGGCATGCGAATGTCGTGTACAATATGCCGTGTACGGCCGCGGAGCCTGGAGGACCAATGCGCCATCTCGCCCGAGCCACGGGGCTCGCCATCTGCCTGCTGGTGCTGCTCACGACGTGCAGCGCCCCGCGCGGGCGCGGCGCGGCCATCTCGAGCTTCGTCACAGCGGCCACCCCAGTGCTCGGCCCCACGGTCCAGCCGACAGTCACGCCGATGTCGGGCGACGCGGCGACCCCCGCGCTCGACGCGCCCGCCCCGCCCCTCGCCGCGATGATGGCCCAGGGCCCCGGCGACCCGCCCCCGCCGGATCTGCGCGACCGGGCCGCCCAGATGGACGCCTACCTGGCCGGGATGGCCCAGCAGGGCGGGTTTAACGGCGCGGCCCTGGTGGCCTACAGGGGCCAAATCCTGCTCAGCCGGGGCTACGGCATGGCCAACCGCGAGCAGGGCACCCCGATCGCTGCCAGCACCCGCTTCCGCCTCGCCTCGGTCACCAAGCCGCTGACCGCGCTCGGCGTGCTGCGGCTGGCCGCGAGGGGCCAGGTGCGCCTCGACGCCTCGGTCTGCGACTACCTCGACCCCTGCCCCGAGGCCTGGCGGCCGATCACCGTGTCGAACCTGCTGCACCACAGCTCGGGCCTGCCCGACTACACCGACTTCGCCGACTACCCGAACGTCGAGCAGCTGCCCGCCACCCCCGATCAGGTGGTGGCGCGCTTCCGCGATATGGGCCTGGCCTTCGCGCCCGGGGAGGGCTACGACTACTGTAACTCGAACTTCGTGCTGCTGGGCCTGATTATCGAGCGGGCCTCGGGCAGGTCCTACGCCGACTACATGCGCGGCGAGATCTTCGCCCCCCTCGGCATGGCCGACACAGGGGTCGACCCGGGGGACTTCAGCCCGCTCGGCGGCACCCGCGGCTACAATAGCGGGGCGCCCGACATCCCCGTCAACGTGAGCAACCTCTACGCGGCGGGCAACCTCTACTCGACCGTCGAGGACCTGTACAAGCTGGCGCGAGCCCTCGACGCGGGCACGCTGCTGCCGGCAGACCTGACGGCCCAGATGACGGCCCCGGGCCTCGGCCGCTACGGCATGGGCTGGATGATCGAGCAGCGCGGCCCCAACCGGCTGGTCTACCACCCCGGCTGGATCAGCGGCGCCTCGACGTGGTTTGGGCGCTACCCGGATGCCGGCGTGACGATCGTCGTCCTCAGCAATGACTACGACGAGTACAACACTGTGTTCGCCATCGCCGACACGCTGGCCGCCCAGATCCTCAACTGAGCGCGGCCCCTACGGGCGGGCCTACTCGCCCTCCAGGATCTCGGGCACAAGGTTGTCGCGCAGGATGATCGGGCGGCTCTCGTCCTGCGCCTGGAGCAGGTCGTAGCGGATCTGGGCCATCTCGATCAGATGGCCCCGCTCGTGGTCGACCACCCAGTTGCCCTGGTGGGTCAGTGGAATACTGCCAAAGATGACGTGGTAGCCGGTGCGGTGCCATGCCGCCGCCGTGAGGCCCCTGAGCAGGCCGAGGGTCTGCTGGCGGCTGGCCTGGAAGCTGTCGAGCAGGTCGGTGATCGAGTAGCGGGCGTAGACGGCCGCCTTATCGAGGGTCGGCGGGTGGGCGCTGGGCAGGCGCGGGTTGTCGGTCTCGAGGATCAGCCAGGCCCGCTCGCGGAAAACCACATCCATATCGGTCAGGTGGCCGACCAGCTCCTTCAGGCTTACCGTGAAGGTCCTGCGCGAGAGCAGATCGTCGTCAAGGTCGGACACCAGGGCCTGCAGGGTCTGCGGGGCCTGCTCGAGGCGCCGCATAAGCGTGTGGGGGCCAAAGGTGCCCATCGCCTCGGCGGCGCGGAAGCTGAGGAAGCCCTCGCGCACCGTGCCGCAGACCGGGCACACGGCGGGCGCGCCCTCCATCAGCTCGCCGCAGGTGCTACAGACATAGATATCGCCCAGCTCCTCGGCGACCAGGTCGCGGCCCTCGGCGAGAGCCCGCGCGGCGCGGCCCATCAGCTCGCGCGAGAGGTTGCTAGTGCCCGTGACAGGTCCGGTGGCGACCGTCTCGGGCTCAAGGCCCGAGAGGGCGCGCTCGATATTGGCCGAGGTCTTGCCGACCTCGCCAAGGGCGCGAAAGGCGCGCTCGGCGCGGACGCGCTTGACGTTGCTCGAAGCCTCGAGCAGACGGGCGATATTATAGCGGCGCTCACGGCGGGCCTGCGCTGCCCAGACATGGTAGGCCGTGTAGCCGAGGCTCATACTACAGAGCAGGCGCCGGTACTCGTGCTCGTCGAGGGACATAGGGGGCTCCTCCGGAGCATCTGGGCTAGTGGTGGTCCTGATGCTGCACCAGCTCGATCAGCACGCCCTGGGCGCCGGCCTTAGGGTGGACAAAGGCGATCAGGGTGTTGTGGATACCGGGGCGGGGCGCCTTGTCGATCAGGGGAATGCCGCGGGCCTGCAGCTCGGCTAGCGAGGCCACGATATCCTCGACGCGGTAGGCGATATGGTGGACACCGGGCCCCTTATCGCGCAGGAACTTCGCGAAGGCGGCATCGTCGGAGGTGGGGGCAATCAGCTCGAGCAGAGTGTCGCCAAGCCGGGCGACGCCGACAGCCATGTGACGATCAGGCAGGCTGATACGCTCCCACTCGGTGAGCCCGAAGGCGGCGGTGTAGAAGGCGATAGCCTCCTCGACGTCGGCGACCGCGAATCCGATGTGGTCTACAACCTGGAACATAGACTTCCCCTCTTGCTGGTATGGAGGACGATCCGGTGGTGCCGGTATTATACCGCGCCAAACAGGGCTTTGACATGGCGCCGCAGAATTGTACAATACAGAGACGAGCGCGCAACCCGCCGCCCCCCAACGGTATGACAACAGCACGGCCCGACCGCTCAACAGAGGACCTGGCCATCCTGGCCGAGGCCACACGCATCCTCCACGAGGACCAGCCGCTGCACCAGCGCATGCACCGGGTCTTCGAGCTGCTGCGGGCCGCCGTGCGCTTCCGCGATGCCCGCCTGACCTGCTGGCTCCAGTCGGCCCAGCCCGGCACGGTGCGCCAGCAGTACTACTCGGCCGACGGCTGGCCCTACCCGTGGGACGAGGCGCTCACCCGGCGGGTCGCCCTGGGCGGCGCGATCGACGCGCGCACGATCGTGGTGAGCAACGAGGCCGCCGTGGGCGGGCACCTGCCCGTCGCCCAGGCCACCTACCTGGGCGCGCCGATCTTCTGGGGCGGGCGGCTGTGGGGCGTGCTCGAGCTGCGGGCCGAGCACAGCGGCGGCATGGCCGGCGCCCCCCAGGAGCTGATCGCCGCCCTGCTGCCCCAGATGGCCGTCGCCGTCGCCCAAGAGGGCCGCCGCCTGCCCATGCCCCCGTCCGGGGCCAGCGACGGCGAGACCCCCACGGGGCTGACCCTGGCCCCCCAGCGCCAGCAGCAGCTCGCCGAGATCGACGAGCACCTCGAGGAGATGCTCGACCTCCACGAGCTGCTCAGCCTGCTGCTGCGCCGCGCCCTCGAGGCCACCGGCGCTGAGGCCGGCGCCATCGCCCTGGTCGACCACGCCTTCGGCGAGCTCGTGCTCCAGATTGCCGAGGGCTACCCCGCCGAGCTGTGGAACGGCCTGCCCGCCGAGAGCCGCCAGCGCCACAGCTGGG
>JAAXUL010001460.1 GCA_013336035.1 Chloroflexales bacterium | reverse complement strand
ATCTACGTTTGCTGCCAATTGTCGCGGTTCCGGTGTTTGTCTACTTGCGATTCTACAGCGAACGGCGTGGCTTTCCGGCTCGTGAGCCGCTGACGAGTATGACGAATGACCGGGTCTGGGGCCCGGTGAGCTATCAGAACCTCGGCGGCGCTTTTATCGGCTGGGTACTGGTCTCTCTGGTGACAAATGCCGTCGGCCTCAAGGGCAACGGCTTCAATGTGCTCTGGGTGATCCAGTCAGTGCTGACCCTCATAGGGGCAGGCGTTGGGATCGCGGTGACAATCCGCTGGTCGGGCCTGTCCATCTTCGACCGGGTCTACTACATGGCCGCTTTTCGTCTCCGCCAGGCAGCTGGCGGTCATATCGTGACGCCGCCGGTGAGTACCGGGGCGGTGCTTACTGACAGCTCAAGCCTGACCCTGCTCGACGCGGACGGGACAGTGCTGGCGCGCACATATCGGCCCGAGGAGGACAGTGATGCGTGAGCCGGTGATTGTGCAGGTCGTCGGGTTCGATCAGACCCAGCACGGCGACCCACTGCGGATTGAGGAGGGCTATATCTCCTTCTACGCGGGCGCAGACTACCCGCTGCGCCTGCTCAGCATGACGACCCGCTTCGACCTACGGGCGCCGATGCACCGCATGGAGCAGCGTCTGCGTGCGCTCGACAAGCGGGCGGCCCTGCTGGCCCCGGTGCAGCATGTGGTTCGGGCCTGGGAGAGCCCTCGCAGCCTAGCGGGGGTGCTGAGCCACCTGCCAGCGGCAGCGCGCCAACTTATGGCTGCTGGTGTGGCCGATGTCGTGAGCCCTGGCGGGGGTGTGACCGTGCTCGACGAGCTGGCGGCCCCGGACATTTTGGCGGCCTACCTCGAGAGCCTGCCAGAGGCACAGCGCGCGCTCCTGATCGCCGCCCTCAGCGAGGAAGACCCGGAGGCGCGAGCGAGCTGGGAGATGGCCCTGCGCCAACTCAATGACGGCCAGTGGAAGCGCCGGTGGCTCAAAGAGTATCGGGGCATGTATGACCGCCTGACCCGTGAGATTGCGCTGCGTGGGCTCCGCCACTACCTGATCGCCTGGCCGGAAACGGGCGTGCGCGCCGATGACTACGCCTCCAGCGTGGCACGGGCCTTCGGCACCGCCGCCTTCTGCGACGAGTTGCCCCCGTTCTTGCAGGGCCGTTATCTTGAGCGGGCGCGCTGGAGCGAGGACGGGAGCTACCTGGAGCCGGAGGAGCCTCACCTCCCCTATGCGGCTCTGCTGACAGCCTCGGGGCCGCTGCGAGGGCGATGGGACACGACGGTGCTGCACCGGCTGCTCAACCTCGACCTCGACGTTGCGGTCGCCGTGGATATTCAGCCCGTCCCCCGCTCCCAACTCGAGATGCAGCTCTCGACGCGTATCACGGCCCGTGAGAAGAAGCAGGAGCGCGGAGAGATGAGCGCTGACGCTCGTGCTCGGAATGAGCTCTCCGCCGCTTACGTGATGCAGGAGGAGCTTGCGACCCAGTCCGGCCACGACCTTCGGGTGGTGGTGGGGGTGCTCGGCGAGAGTGTGGACGACCTCAATGCGAACGTCCGGGTGGTGAAGCAGGCCGGGGGCATGCAGCTGAACCTGATGCGCGTCCAGGGACAACAGGGCCCGCTGACTCGCTTCTTCTCCACGATGATCACCAGGCAGATCGATGCGCGGACGCTGCCGCACCGGGCGCTAAGCCATGCCGCGGCGGTGATGACGCCCTTCGGCCTGCGGAAGCCTGATCGCACCGACGGCATCATCTGGGTCTTTGAGGCTGCGACGCCGATCATGTTCAACCCCTTCCGCACGCCCCAGGGTAGCAAGCGCGCTGCCCACATGGTCGTGCTGGGCAAAACGGGCAGCGGCAAAACCTATGCCCTGCAGACGTGGGCGATGCGCCTCCTGGCCGAAGATGTCCAGATCGTCGTTTACGAGCCCCAGGGTCATTTCCGGCGGCTGGTGGGGGCTGCGGGGAGCGGTGGGGCTC
>JAAXUL010000084.1 GCA_013336035.1 Chloroflexales bacterium | reverse complement strand
CGGCGAAGAGGAAGCCGTAGAGGTAGATCCGGCGCGCCAGCGAGCCGCGCTCGGCGTCGCCGCCGGGGCCGTCGAGCGCGGCCAGGCCCTGGGCCTTGCGCCAGATCAGCGCCCACACCGGCAGGCCGGCGATCAGGGCCGCGAGCGCCCAGGCCAGCTGCTCGCGCAGATCGTCGCCGAAGCTCGGCGCGCCGAGCGCCCGGATCAGCACGCTGGTGATGGAGCCGAGGCCGATCAGGGCGGCGGCCAGGCCGATGCTCGCCACCAGATACCAGGAGAGCCGGCGCACCCCGGCCTGGCGCGGCGCCTCGGCGATAACGGCCGCGTCGGCGCGCAGCGTAAGGCTGTGGTAGGCCCAGATCACCGCCGCGACTAGCACCACCGGCAGCGGGCCCCGGATGTCGCCCTGCGGCTCGAGGCCGAAGGCCTGGCGCAGCAGCCCGGCCAGCATCATGGTGGCCCCGCCGACGGCGGCGAGGGCGCTGAAGAAGACCACGGCGTGCAGGTAGAACTTGCGCAGGGCCGACTCGCGCTCGCCGAGGTCGGGGCCGTGGAAGAGCCGCTGGGCCTGACTCCAGGCCAGCACCCAGAGCGGCAGGCCCACCAGCAGGCCGGCGAGCGGGTCGACCAGGGCGATCCCACCGGCCATCGCCGTGCCGCCGCCAATCTGGTAGAGCACCCAACGCATCGTCGCGACCGCCCCCTGCGCTGCCATCAGCAGCCCGCCAAGGCTGAAGCCCAGGAGGTAGAGCCGGCGGATCAGGGCGCTGTTGCCGGTCGGCGGCGCGGCTCTACCATCGGCCATAGCCACCTGCCGATGGTAGAGCCAGAGCAGCCCAAGCACCAGGATGGGTATGAGGCTGCTAAGCAGCCCCTGGACGGTGCTCTGCTCGGCGCCGAACGCATAGCCGCCGTGCCAGCCGCCACCCGGCTCGAGCAGCAGCCCCAGCAGCCCACGGCTCAGCTCGTAGGCGCTGCCGAGCCCTGGCGCCAGCAGGGCCGCCATGTTTCCGTAGAGGTAGAGGCGGCGCAGCACCGCGCCGCGCTCCTCGGGGTCGCCGGCAGCCAGCCGCTGCGCCCAGAGCCAGTGGATCAGATAGACCGGCAGGCCGATCACGATCACCGCGACCTGGAAGGCGATCGCCTCGGTCGAGCGCTCGCCCCAGACCCCCAGCACGTTGCGCAGGAGCGCGATCACCGCCCACGTCACCGCCTGCAGGCTGATCGTCGCCACCAGAAAGATATACCAGCGTCGCACGCTACTCATAGTGTTTCTCGTTTGTTGGGCGCTCGGCAGCGATGCTGCACCCCGAGGATACGCTCTCTCATACCCTGTGGCCCGCTACCGACAGGGCCGACTCTCGGCCCAGCACGCGGCCCAGTACGAGTCGGCGCTGAGGATCTTCCAGGCATCGCCCTGGCGGTGCAGGGTCACGCTGAACGAGGTTGTGTACTGGCTGCTGCCAAAGAGCCCGCCCGCGTAGAAGCGCGTCTCGTTGATGGTGACGACCGCCCGCTCACCGGTGATGCGCTCGTCGCCGACGCTGATCGTCGCCGAGTCGCGGCTGAAGCCCCAGCTGTAGCGATCAATGTCGGCGGCAAAGTCGTCGACGGTGGCCGGGTAGCCCTTGAGCGCCGGCGAGAGGTAGCCATAGGCCCGCGCGTCGTCGCGCTGCTTGAGCGCAAGCAGGTAGTTGTGGGCTACGCCGCCGGGCGTTGTTTCGGGCAGATACCCCTGGGGGGTACGGGTGAGGGCCAATGTGAGGGCGATGACTACCAGCACCACGACCCCGGCGATGATCGCTAGCAGAAAACGGTCGATCTGTTTCATGGCAAACCTTGCAGGCCGATGGTCGTGGCGGTGGCGCCGTGATGAGGCTACGCGTCGGCGCGAAGCGCCATCACCATCGACCGACAGCGCTACGCGGGCGGAACAGGTAGAAACGGGTGGTGGGAAGCGGTTTCGACATCCTCATTCATACCGCAGGTCGCCTGAGCGCGTAAGCACCAAGGGGTGAAGAGCGCAGCGGCGAACGCATAGCTGTGCCAGCTTGGGCGTCTGCGCGCCGGGCTCCGGCTCGCGGCGGCGGGGAGCCCGCGCCGGTGCGCACGGGGCTGCCGTAGCGGGCAGTGCTATAATACGGTCGATCGCCTACTCGACCCGCAGCATCTTTCCCCGCAGCGCCCCTGCTCCGCACCTCAGCGAGGAGGGCACGGATTGGGCAAGCAGCCTCTTCCCTCACACCCAGATCATCGCCCGCGACGCCCCGCGCCCGGGCCGACCGAGACCCCGCTCCCTCACGCCGCGGCCGCGTTTCCGCTCGGCGGGGAGCGTCTGCGCCTGTAGTCAGTGGGGCCCGCTGGAAGGAGGAGAGAGCATGGATTCGACTGACCAAGCCCGCACCCTCTTGGACCTCTGGCTCGACGCCCAGCGCCAGACGTGGCAGAACCTGTACGGCAAGGCCGACGACTCGGCCGCGCCCGCGCTGCCCCAGCTCCTCGCGCAGTGGCGGCAGGCGGCGGCCCAGGGCTTCGAGGCGTGGGCCGCCGGCGCCGACCCGTTCGCCCAGATAATGTCGCGCCAGCTGATCAGCGCGCAGTCTACTTTGCTGCGCATCCTGGAGCTGATCACTAGCGCGTGGCAGGATCTTGCCCCGAAGGTCGAGGCCGGCGACGACAGAGAGCGGGCGCTGCGCGAGGCCGCCGAGCAGATACGGCGCCAGCTCTTCCCCGACCCCGGCCGGACCATGCACACCGCCCAGGATGTGGGCGACCTCTGGAGAATCTACCTCGAGGAGCTCCAGCAGATCAGCGGGCCCTGGGCCGAGCTGCTGCGCCAGGCGCCCGGGTTGCCGGGCGGCCGGCCCGGCCCCGAGGGCGGCGCCGCGCTGATGGAGCTGACCAGCCTCTACTGGGACGCCTACGAGCGCTCGTTCGGGCGCATGCTCGAGAGCCCGCGCATGGGCTTCTCGCGCGAGCTTGAGGAGAAGCTGCTGCGCGGCTTCGACGCCTGGGCCGACTTTCGCCGCGCCGGCGCCGCCTTCCAGCTGGTGGTGGCCGACATCTGGACCGGTGTCTTCGAGCAGGTGCTGCGCGAGCTGATCGAGCGTGGCCAGTCCGGCAAGCCCATTCAGAGCCTGCACGATCTGCTTCAGCGCTGGACCAGCGTGGCCGACCGGCAGCTCGAGGTAGCCTTCAGCAGCGAGCCCTTCCTCCAGGCCCAGCGCCAGATGTTCAACGCGGCCATGCGCTACCGCCTCCACGAGCAGCAGATCGTCGAGATAAGCCTGAGGACCAGCTATCTGCCGACACGCAGCGAGATCGACGAGGTGCACCGCAGCCTCTACGAGCTGCGCAAGGAGGTGAAGGCGCTGCGCAAAGATCTGCGTCAGGCGCGGAGCGCCCCGCCGGGGCGCGCCCCCGCCCGGCAGAAGGCCGTGAGGGAGTGACGGCATTCACCTTCCGCACTTTTGCGTTTTTTCGGCGGGGCCGCAGCCCCTCTGAGCCTCACCCCAGAGACAGAGGAGACCCATGATGAGCACATTCCCGATGCAGCTTGATGCGATCGACGTGCTCCACGAGCTGACGGAGATGAACCGCAAGCTTGTGCAAGGCATGCGCACGCTGGGCCGCCTGCACCAAGACGATATTCAGGTCGGCACGACCCCCAAAGAGCCGGTCTACCAGGAGGACAAGCTGGTGCTCTACCGCTACACCCCGGTGGTCGAGCAGCCGTTCCCCATCCCGCTCCTGATCGTGTACGCCTTGGTCAACCGCCCCTCCGTCGCCGACCTCCAGCCTGACCGCTCGCTGGTGCGCAACCTGCTCGCCCAGGGCCTCGACGTCTACCTCGTCGACTGGGGTTACCCCACCCGAGCCGACCGCTACCTGACCCTCGAGGACTACATCGCCGGCTATATAGACACCTGCGTGGACGTTATCCGCGAGCGGCACGGCCTCGACAAGATCAACCTGCTCGGGATCTGCCAGGGCGGCACCTTCTCGGCATGCTATGCCGCGCTCTATCCCAAGAAGGTACAGAACCTGACGGTCATGGTCGCGCCGATCGACTTCCACGCCACTCAGGACGGCAAGAACGCCCTTCTGAACATGTGGGGGCTCGGCATGGACGTGGACCAGCTGGTCGACGCCACCGGCAACATCCCCGGCGAGCTGATGAACTTTGGCTTCGTGATGCTCAAGCCGCTCCAGCTCAACTTCCAGAAGTATGTAGACCTCCTCGAGGTCATGGGCGACGAGGGCAAGCTGCTCAACTTTCTGCGTATGGAGGAGTGGATCTTCGATAGCCCGGATCTGGCGGGCGAGGCCTTCCGCCAGTTTGTCAAGGAGTTCTTCCACGGCAACAAGCTGGTCAAGGGCGAGGCCGAGATCGGCGGGCGCCGCGTGGACCTGCGCAACCTGACGATGCCGGTGCTGAATATCTACGCCGAGCAGGACCACCTGGTGCCGCCGCCCTCGTCGATCGCCCTTGGCCAGTATGTCGGGACCGCGGACTACACGCTCCGCGCCTTCCCCGTCGGCCACATTGGCATGTATGTCAGCGGCAAGGCCCAGCGCGACCTCGCCCCGACCATCGCCGAGTGGGTCAAGGCCAGGCTGCCGTAGCGGGGTGGCCCGCTCCAGGCCGACACCTGGGCAAGGAGGCATCCGGCCTCGCTGAGCGGGGGCAGGGCGACTGCGCGGGCCTGGCGTTCGGTGCCAGGCTCAGGTCGAACGATCTGAGGGAAAGGTGATAACCGACGGTGACGGAACGGTCACCTGGGGTGAAGCGCTTGCCCCACTCACCGCCTGACGCCGGTGCTATGCTTGCCCCAGGCGGCCCTCTGCCGCTCCACTGGCTTACCACCGAGCAGGGGCACTGCCGCGCTGGTCGCCCCCCTCCCCACTTCCCCCATCCACACGGCGCTCTCAGGCTTGCCCTCGGTACCCTGCAGGAGTGCCAGCAAGGGCGGCGACAGTGCGGGGAGGTGTACGATGATTGAGCTCGAACCATCGGCGCTGAGGCGCGTTGTCGACCCAGACGCTCTGGGGATCGAGTCGATGGCCCAGCGGCCTGCATCCACGGAGATCATTGGCCAGCCGCGGGCGGTAGCCGCGCTGCGGTTCGGGCTACGGGCGTCCGACCACGGCTTCAATATGTATGTGGCCGGCCCCCCGGGCGTGGGCAAGATGACGACGGTCCAGTCGCTCGTCGCGCACGAGATCCAGGGCTCGCCCACCCCGTCGGATTGGTGCTACGTGCATAACTTCGCCGACCCATACCGTCCGGTGGCGCATGCGCTGCCGGCCGGCCGTGGGCGCGCGCTCCAGCGCGATATGTGCGGGCTGGTCGAGCACGTGCGCCGCGAGCTGCCGCGCGCCTTCGAGCGCGACGAGTATACCAGCCACCGGGAGACGCTCCTCCGCGAGCTCAATCGCCAGCGCGAGCAGGCGCTGGAGCAGCTCACGGCCCAGGCGGCCGAGCTAGGCTTTGCCATCAGGGCCACCCCGACGGGGGTGGCGATCATCCCCTTGCGCGATGGCCAGCCGATCCCGAACGAGGCGTTTCAGGAGCTCGCGGCGCCGGAGCGCGACCGCCTCCTCGCGCAGCGCGACGCGCTCCAGTGCGAGATCGACGCGATGCTGAAACGCGTCCGCGACGTAGAGCGCGCCATGCAGGAGCATCTGCAGCAGCTGGATGTCGGGGTCGCGCTCCACGTCGTGCGCCAGCAGCTAGACGGTATGGAGGAGCGCTACCGCGACCTGCCCGCGATCCTCGCCTTCCTGGGCGCCGTCCAGCAGGATCTGCTCGCCCACGTCGAGCTGCTGCAGGCGGGCCACACCGCGGGACTAGAGGGTATCACGGATGAAGGCGCCGCGCAGCTGCTGCACCGCTATGAAGTCAATCTGCTGGTCGAGCACGGTGAAGGCCAGGGGGCGCCGATCGTGGTCGAGCGCCACCCCAGCTACGCCAACGTCTGCGGCTGCATCGAGCGCGAGGCCCGCTTCGGCACCCTGATCACCGACTTTACCATGCTCAGGGCTGGCGCGCTGCACCGCGCCAACGGCGGCTTCCTGATCCTGTCCGCCGACGCGCTCTTGAGCAACCCCATGGCCTGGGAGGGCCTGAAGCGCGCGCTGCTGAACCGTGAGCTTCAGATCGAGGACGCCGGCGAGAGTCTGGGCTTCATCTCTACCCGCAGCCTGCGGCCACAGCCTATCCCCCTGCTCACAAAGGTGCTGCTCGTCGGCTCTCCCCAGATCTACGCGCTCCTGAAAGCCTACGACGAGCAGTTCGGGGAGCTCTTCAAGATCAAGGCCGAGTTCACAGTCACCATGCCCACGAGCACCGACAACGAGCGATGCTTTCTTGAGGTGATGGCCGGATACTGCGCACGCGAGCAGCTCAGGCCCCTCGATGCCACGGCCTGCGCGAAGCTGATCGAGGAGGCCGCGCGCCAGGCTGAGCACCGCGGCCGGCTCTCGGTGCAGTTCGGCCGGCTCACCGACCTGGTGCGTGAGGCGAGCTTCCTGGCTCAGGGCGAGGGCGCCGACCGGATTACGGGCGAGCACATCCGCCAGGCCCGTGAAGCGTACATCTACCGCGTAGGTGAGGCCCAGGAGCGCCTCCAGGAGCTGATCGCCGACGGCTCGCTGCTGATCGCTACCACCGGCACGGTGACTGGCCAGGTCAACGGGCTGGCCGTCCTCACCACGGGCGATCACTGCTTCGGGCTGCCCACCCGGATCACGGCCAGCGTTGGGCCGGGCCGCGAGGGCGTGCTGGATATCGAGCGCGAGGCCCGGCTCGGTGGGCCGATCCATAGTAAGGGCGTGCTGATCCTGGGCGGCTATCTGGCCCAGACCTTCGCCGCCGACCGGCCGCTCTCGCTCCGCGCGCGGATCGTCCTCGAACAAAGCCACGAGGGCGTCGAGGGCGACAGCGCCTCGTCTGCCGAGCTGTATGCGCTCCTCTCGGCGCTGGCCGATCTGCCGCTGCGACAGGGGCTCGCCGTGACGGGAGCGCTGAGCCAGCGAGGCGAGATCGAGGCGGTGGGCGGGGTGAACGAGAAGATTGAGGGTTTCTTCGACACCTGTCGGACCGCCGGACTGACCGGCGACCAGGGGGTGCTCATCCCCCAGAGTAATCGCAACCAGCTGATGCTGCGCGAGGACGTGGTGGCCGCGGTCGCGGCCGGGCAGTTCCATATCTGGGCGATCGGCACCGTCAACGAGGGCATGGAGCTTCTGACCGGGGTGCCGGCGGGCGCGGTCGGACCCGGGGGCGCCTTCCCCGCGGAGAGCGTCAACGGCCGCGTCGCGCGCCGGCTCCAGCGCTTCACCGAGAGCCTGCGCTGGTCTGAGCACGAGGTGGGCAACGGCTCTATCATTGCCTGAAGCCCATCAGCTCTGGAACACATAGCTGCCTGGCGCGGCGGCCAGCGGCGAGTAGCCGCCCGCGCGGGCGCCCATCGCTGGCGGCGGCGTCAGCCCGCTCGAGCGCTCCGCCAGCCAGCTCTGCCAGACCGGCCACCACGAGCCGGCCTGCGCTGGCGTGGCCGCCTGCCAGGCCTCCGGATCGACGTACTTGTCGCTCACCCCGCAGGTGGCGACCTGGTAGCTGCGCTGCGGGTGACCTGGCTCGCTGATGATCCCCGCATTATGCCCCCCGCTGGTGAGCAGGAAGGTCACCTCGGTGTCCTCCAGCAGCATCAGCTTGTAGACCGAGCGCCACGGCGCGACATGGTCGCTGCGCGTCGCGACCACAAAGAGCGGCGCCCGGATGTCGCTCAAGGCGATCGGGCGTCCGTCGACCGGGTAGCGCCCCTCAAACAGGTCGTTGTGCAGGAACAGGCGGGTGAGGTACTCGGCGTGCATACGGTAGGGCAGGCGCGTGCCGTCGGCGTTCCAGGCCATCAGATCGCTCATCGGCGCGCGCGTGCCCAGCAGATACTCGCGGACCAGCCGCGACCAGATCAGGTCCTGCGAGCGCAGCAGCTGGAACGCGCCGGCCATCTGGGCCGAGTCGAGGTAGCCCTGCGCCCACATAATGTCGTTGAGATAGGCCACCTGGCTCTCATCGATAAACAGCGTGAGCTCGCCGGCCTCGGCGAAGTCCGTCTGGGCCGCGAAGAGGGTCAGGCTGCGCAGACGTTCATCGTTGTCGCGCGCCAGGGCCGCGGCCACGATCGTCAGCAGGGTGCCGCCGAGGCAGTAGCCGGCCGCATGCACCCCATGCCCCGGCACGATGGCCGTCACAGCGTCCAGCGCCGCCATCACGCCGAGCTGGCGGTAGTCCTCCATGCCGAAGTCCCGATCCACCGGCGCCGGGTTCTTCCAGGAGATCATAAACACCGTGTGGCCGTGGTCGACCAGATACTTGACCAGCGAGTTGTGGGGCGAGAGGTCGAGGATGTAGTACTTCATGATCCAGGCCGGCACGATCAGCACCGGCTCGGCATAGACCCGCGTGGTCGTTGGCGCGTACTGGATGAGCTCGATCAGCTCGTTGCGGTAGATCACGGTGCCCGGGGTGACCGCAACGTTTGTCCCGGGCACAAATGCGTCGGCGCCGACGGGCCGCAGCCCGGCGAGGGATCGCTGCCAGTCTTCGCTGGCGTTGCGCGCGCCCTGGGCCAGATTCATCCCGCCCTGGGTCCAGGTAGCCCGAAGGAGCTTGGGGTTGGTGAGCAAGAAGTTGCTGGGCGCGAGCATATCCAGCAGCTGGCGGGCCGCGAAGGCCACCACCTGCTCGTGATGCTGTGAGACGCCGGACACGCCCGTGGTCGCCTGCTGCCACCACTGCTCAGTCAGCAGAAACGCCTGTGCGAGCAGGTTGAAGGGCCAGATCTGCCAGTCCGCATCGGCGAAGCGGTGGTCCTGCGGTAGCGCCGGGTCACCCGGCGGCAACTGCGGGGTGGCCGTCGCCTGGGCGGCATAGTGGCCCAGGCCCAGGGCCTGGGCTTGCCCGAGCTGGACGAGCGCCCACTGCTTGCCCGGCGCGTTGGCGAGATGGGTGAGCCAGTCGAGGGAGGCCAGCAGCAGCGCGGTGGGCGATAGGCCCAGGGTGAAGCGCCCCTGCCAGGCGTGGAGCAGCCGGTCCACATTGGGCTCGACCGAAGCGGATTGCGGGAGTGCACACATCATGCTCCTCCTTGTCACATACGACCCTGCGGCGCCGAGAGTGCCTGGCCGCGCGCCGTCAGCGCTGGCCGCTGGTGGCGCACGGGGTGCGGCGTGAGGGCGGTGAGCAATGGGTGCAGGATGCTGCCCCTCTTTCGGCGAGTCTACTGCGATCGCCGCGTGTATGCTGAAAAGAGGCGGTTACTTCAGGGGAAGGTTGTTTCACCGGCTGGGCGGGGGCGTGGGAGGGCTTGCCCTCCCCGCAATCAAACATCTCTCAGAGCAGGGCTGTCAGGTCGCTAGTCCTGGCGACGGCGGCGGACGTGCCAGCGCCAGACGGCGTTGCGGTGCTGCTGTGGGCGCAGTAGGGAGGACCCACCAGCGACGGGCATGTCCCTCGGCTCATTCACGACCCGTTCGAGCAGCAGATCCTCGCCTCCCGCGGCCTCACTGTTACGGATGGCCCTTCGATCGGCGGCCTTCTCCGGGTACTCAAGCATTGTGCACCCCTCTCGCAGCGTGTTTATGTCACCTGTACGTCAGTATGAACGCTGTGCGGCGGCAAGTCGATGCAGAGGTGAAAAAAGTGTTATCAATGCACCATATCTGGCAGGGGCGCTGGCGGCACAGAAAGTGTTGTATCATAGCTGCTCCAACGCGTAGCGGTGAGGAGGTTGGCAGATGGTCTCCCAGTTCAGTGGGAAGGTGGCCCTGGTGACGGGCGCAGGCTCGGGCATTGGGCGGGCCACGGCCCTGGCCTTTGCGCGCCAGGGCGCCAAGGTGGTGGTCGCCGATGTAGCCGAGGCCGCGGGCGAGGAGACGGCAGCCCTGGCGCGGGCCGAGAATACCGACGCGCTGTTCGTGCGCGCCGACGTCTCACAGCGGGCCGATGTGGAGGCGCTCGTCAATAGCGCCATCGAGACGTTTGGCCGTCTCGACATCGCCCATAATAACGCGGGGATCTCGGGGGCCCAGGCGCTGCTGGCCGACTACCCCGAGGATGTGTGGGACCATGTGGTCGCGATCAACCTCAAGGGCGTCTGGCTGTGCATGAAGTATGAGCTGCAGTACATGCTGCGGCACGGGGGCGGCGTGATCGTCAACACCTCCTCGGCGGCGGCCGGCCTGACTGGCTCGCGGGGCGTCTCGGCCTACGTGGCCAGCAAGCATGGGATCGTGGGCCTGACCAGGGCCGCGGCCCTCGAGTACGCCCGCAACGGGGTGCGGGTCAACGCGGTCTGCCCTGGGACGATCCACACGGCGATGATCGACCGCTTCGCGGGCGGCGACGACCGCGTCCTCGAGCAGTTCGCCGAGGGCGAGCCCGTGGGCCGCCTCGGCACGCCCGAGGAGGTGGCCAGCGCGGTGCTGTGGCTCTGCTCGGATGGGGCCGCGTTTGTGACAGGGACCACCCTGGTGGTGGATGGGGGCCGGCTGGCATAGGGGCTCGCCCCAACCCGGGTGATGCTGTGGAGACGTACGAGTCAATCTACGCGGTGGTGCGGCGCATCCCCTACGGGCGGGTGAGCAGCTACGGGCGGGTGGCGCTGCTCGCTGGCCGCCCCGGGGCCGCCCGCCTTGTCGGCTACGCCCTGCACGCTCTTCGCCCGGGCGCCGGCGACGAGGTGCCGTGGTGGCGGGTCGTCAACCACAGCGGCGTGATCACAAATGGCTACGAGCCGGCCCTGCAGCAGGCGCGGCTCGTGGCAGAGGGCGTGGCCGTCGATGACGTCGGCCGGGTGGATCTGCGGCGCTATCTGTGGGATGGAGAAGAGGGGCCCGCGGCCTATTTTACTGGCTCTGCTTGCCCCAGCTCGTCGGGGTAGCGCTCGGCCAGCATAGCCCTTGCGCGCGCGTAGGCGCCTCGCAGCCGCTCGAGGCCGGCCTCGAGCTGGGCGCGCGGGGCGGCCTCAGCCGCAACCTCGAGATCGTTGCAGGCTCTGGCCAGGGCCGTCGTGCCTAGCTGGCGGGCGCTGCCCAGCAGGCGATGGGCGGCCAGGCGCACCTCGTGGCGATCTTCGCGCTCGATGGCCGCGGCGAGCTTCGCGATCTGCACGGCGATCTCGTCGCTGAAGAGCCTGAGGATGCGGCGCCCGCGCCGGCTGGCGCTGGCTGGGTCGGGCAGGCCGACCGTCTGGCCTAGCTGCCGCCAGTCGATCTCCTGCGCTTCGACAGTGGACGTGGGTCGGGCGCTTATCCGGGCGAGGACCGCCCGCAGCCCTTCGAGCTGCACGGGCTTGCTAAGATAGTCGTCAAAGCCTGCTTCGTAATAGCGCTGCCGGTCGCCCGCGAGGGCGTGGGCCGTGAGGGCGACGACGTAAGGCCGGGCGTCGGGCGGGCTGAGGGCGTAGATCTGGCGGGCGGCCTCGGCGCCGTCCATCTCGGGCATCTCGATGTCCATCAGCACCACATCGAAGGTCTCGCGCCGCGCCACATTTACGGCAGCCCGGCCGTTCGACACAACCACGACGGTGGCGCCTAGCTTGGCGAGCATCAGCCGCGCCACCTCCTGGTTGATAGGGTTGTCCTCGGCGAGCAGCACCCGCAGCGGGCTGAGCGGGGCCTGGCCTGAGGGCGTCGGCCTGGGGTGTGTGACGCCACTGGCGATGAGGAGCGGCAGCGTAACGGCAAAGGTTGCGCCCGGCCCCGAGCGGCTGGCGACCGTGATCGTGCCGCCCATGGCGTCGATAATCTGCCGGCTAATCGTCAGCCCGAGGCCCGTGCCGCTACGCCTGAGCGCGGTAGATCCAGCCTGGACAAAGGCCTCGAAGATGTGACTGTGCTCGGCTGTGGTGATGCCGGGGCCGGTGTCGTGGATGCTGATACACAGCAGGTGCTCGCCCTCGGCGCTCTGTTCGCGGGTGGCCTCGAGCCTCACGCTGCCCCGCTCGGTGAACTTGACCGCGTTGGCGAGCAGGTTGATCACCACCTGGCGCAGACGCACGTTGTCGCCGAGCAGCGTCGCCGGCACCGCTGGGTCGACGTGCAGGTTGAAGGCCAGCCCTTTGCGCGCGGCATCGTAGGCCACCATGTCGGCCGCGCTCCGCAGGCACACACGGATGTCGAAGGGCTGCTCGTCGAGCTCGAAGTGGCCCGACTCGATCTTGGCCAGGTCGAGAATGTTGTTGATGATCGCGAGCAGCGAGGCCCCGGCGGTGTGGATCGTCTCGGCGTAGTGGCGCTGCTCGTCCGTCGGGGCAGACTCGACCAGCAGGTCGGATATGCCGATGACGGCGTTCAGCGGGGTTCGGATCTCGTGGCTCATATGGGCCAGGAAGGTCGATTTGGCCCTGCTGGCGGCCTCGGCGATATTCTTCGCCCGCACGAACCCCTCGGCGGAGTCGCGGCTCGCGACGAAGGCCGCGACCATGTCGGCGGCGGTGACGAGCAGCTGGGTCGTGACCTCGTCCCACGCGCTGTCCCGCTCGCGGTCGATGATGCCCATGTGGCCCCATAGGCGCTCGCCCACATAGATCGGGACGGTAAGCACCACCCGAACGCCGTTGGCCTCGAGCAGGTCGCGTGAGCGCGTGTCGACCGCGAACAGTGTGCTCACGGACCCGCCGAACGGGCGGTGCGCCTTGAACGCTGCTAGCATTGCGTCAGGGACGACAGACCAGTCCCCGCTGGGGATCTTAAATGGTATGCCGTCGGGGGCGACCGCCTCGGCAATGAGCGCGAAGGCGGGGGGCGTCACGTCATAGTTGTACTGGTAGACAAATATGCGGCTGGCGCCCACGGCGCCGCGCAGATGCTCGATCGCCTCGGCCACCCACGACCACTCGCGCTGCTCGCCGGCGCCCGAGCTGAGCAGGAGCTGGGCGCAGCGGGCCGTGGCCTGCGCGTAGCTGAGCTGGCGCTCGAGAGCAAGCTCTGCCTGTTTGCGGTCGGTGACATCGTGTGAGATCCCGAGGATGCCGAACGGCGACCCATCCTCGTTGTAGATCGGGGCCTTGGTGGTGCTGAGCCAGACATAGCGCCCCTGGCTGTCTTGAACGTGGGCCTCGCTGGAGTGGCGCGCGCGCCCCGTGAGGGTGAGGGCGTCGCCGAGCCGGATCCCGGCCGCGACCTCGGGCGGGAAGGCCTCGTCGGCAGTCCTGCCGATCAGCGCCTCGGGGGTCAGGCCGTGGAAGGCGAAGAAGGCGTCGCTCCCCAGCAGGTAGCGACTCTGGGCATCCTTGAGCCAAAAAAGGTCGGGCAGGGTGCGCAAGACCAGGTTATACTGTCGTTCGACAGCGAGCAGCCGCTGCTCAGTCTGTAGCTCGGCGGTACGCTCGGCGACCAGGCGCTCGAGGGCCACGTTGCTTGCGGCGAGCGCGGCGCGGGCTTGCTCGGCGGCGTACAGGCTTGCGGCAAACTGGCCGATCAGCGAGCGGATGATGAAGATGGCCATGCCGCTGGCCGAGAAGAGGACCAGCCCGTTGGTGATAATCGTTGCCGGGTCGGTGATACGCTGGCCGACGTCAGGGGCGAGGGGGATTATGCCGGTGATCGTCGCCGTGAAGATTAACGCCGCCATGGTCAGCACTGTGCCCCAGGCGATCACCGCAAACCGCCAGCTCAGCAGGAGGGCGGCGTAGAGGGCGAAGGAGTAGAGATAGATCCGGCCGGCGCCGACGAGCCCCATCCTGAGCAGTAGGAATAGTCCCATCCCCCCGGTGACGAACAGCAGGCAGGCTTTCCGCAGCTGGTCGGGGATGCGGCGCACAAAGGTGCAGATCGCCAGCGCTAGATAGAAGAACAGGCCGATGATCAGCACGCTGTAGCGCCCATACTGTATGCCGCCGATGGTCTCGCTCACCAGACCGGGCAACGACACAATCAGCAGGACGCGCACGATCAGGTGGAAGGTGTCGACGCGCCAGGTGCGCAGCGCAGCGGGTTCATCGTAGGTGGCGCGGTGAATGGTGCTCATAGGGGTGGACGGCCCACGTCGGACGAGGACGGAGCCGGATACGGGGTGTGGCCCGCTCGAGTTTGCTGGAGGCTGGCGGCGCAGCCTGTAGGCACGTGTCGAACACCTGTCCCTGGCTCATTATAAGTGTTGTCAGGCACAAATGGGAGCCAGCGCCAAGGCCAGCTATGATGTGTGGCGGGCGCTGCATGGCGCGCCCGCTGGCGTGGCCCTCGCTCACCACTGGCCGGCCTCGGCCAGATGGGCCAGCAGCGCGGCGGCGCTGGCCGGGTCGGCGCCCAGGCTCAGCCGGTGCGCGCCCCGGGCTGTAAGGGCCTGCACGACGGCCGGCGCCTGCTCGCTCAGCCGGCTGTGGCCCGGCGCCCGCAGGTCGCCCATAATGGCGGCGGCCGCGGCGGCCGGCACGGGCTCAAGCCGGCTCGCCTGACCGGCTGCCCGCTCGATCAGACAGACGACGGCGCGTTCGGCGTGGGTGGCCAGCCGCTCGGGCCAGCGGGCCTCGATATCAATGGCCAGGGTGGGCTCGCCGTTCGCGCCCATCCCCGGCGCTACGCCCGCCAGATCGGGGAAGAAGCGCACCGCATCAACGGGCATGCGGATCGGGCTAGCGTGGCCCCAGAGCCGCTGGCCGCGACCCAGGCTGACCCAGGTCGTCTCCGCCGCCATAAGGCCAAAGCCGGCCCACACACAGGCGTAGCTGAGCGTAGACAGGTCGACCGCGCTCGGCCCTACGAGCAGCAGGGCCCGGCCATTTCGGACGACCCCGGCC
>JAAXUL010000630.1 GCA_013336035.1 Chloroflexales bacterium | reverse complement strand
GGCGCCCTCGCGGAGCCCGTGGCGTATTGGGTTCATCACAGCGCAAAGCCCCCGTCCTGTGAAGGACGAGGGCCGAAGACCTCGTGGTGCCACCTTCATTCGCCGCGCCCTCACGGGAGCGGCCTCGCGGGGTGCCCGCGGCACCCTCGGCGCTATAACGGGCGCGCCCGATCGGGCCTACTGCGGGACCGCCTGGTTGTGGATTTTAGATTTTGGGCTGCGGATTGTCGCGATCCACAATCTAAAATCGGGCTGTCCCGGTTCGGGCGATGACTCGAGAGGGGAAGCGCGCGCGGGGGCTACCGCCTCGCAGCGGCCGGCGGCTCTCTGGGAGCCCTGGGCGCGGCGCGTGCTCCGTCGATGTCTCTGGCCGGGATTATAGCAGTCGGGGCGCCCCGCCGCAAGGGGGGCGGGGCGGATGATCGCCTGGGCTGAGGGCTGCTTGACAGGGTGGAGGGGGCGTGTTACAATGCCGGACGTTGCGCGGGCGTATAGCTCAGCTGGTTAGAGCGCGATCCTGATAAGATCGAGGTCGGTGGTTCGAGTCCACCTACGCCCACCATCCAAATTGAGAATTGAGAATGAAGAGTTGAGAAGAGAGCCCGGCATCATTCTCAATTTGACCTTCTCAGTTCTCAATTCATTTTCGGGGCGATAGCTTAGCTGGGAGAGCGCCTGCTTTGCAAGCAGGAGGTCCGGGGTTCGAATCCCCGTCGCTCCACTGCACTAGGACGCGGAATCTCGCAAGAGGTTCCGCTTCTTTTTTATCCGGTTTTGGCCGCTGCCTACAATTCTGCCTACAATGGCGTTTTGGAGGCCTTAGTCCGCTCCAGTCAACTCCAGGTACAGCGCCTCGATCGCCTCGCGCATCTGGGGCAGCGTCACCTTGGCGTAGCGGGCCGTCACCGTGCCCGGCGTGTGGCCCAGGATAGCTGCGATGACCCGGTCGCTCGTACGCTCGCCAAGTAGGGTGGCACAGGTGTGACGGAGGTCGTGCAGGCGAATGTGCTCCAGCCCAGCGCAGGTGAGCAGTAGCCGGAAGTGGCGCAGGATGTTCGAGGGGCTGACCGGGCTGCCGGTCTCAGTCGGGAAAATTAGGTTGCGCTCGTTCCACCCGGCACCCATGAGGGTGCGCTCCTCCTGCTGGTTCTGCCAGTGGGCGCGCAGCCGCGCAAGGAGCGCCGGAGGAATCGGCAGGGTGCGCCGGCCGGCATCAGTCTTGGTGTAGTCACTTACCACGACCTTGCCGTTAATTTGCTGCACCTGGTGGCGCACCTGGAGCGTGCCCGCCTCCCAGTCCACGCCCTCCCAGCGTAGCCCGAGGCCCTCGCCGCGGCGGAGGCCAAGCGCCAGCAACAGGTGGTAGAGCAGGGCGTAGCGGCTGCTGAGTTTGGGCAGGCCCTTGGTGCGGCCGTTCTTCGTCTTATAGGGCTTGCGCAGGTCGCGCTTGCCGTCTGCGGTGATCAGTACGAGCCGCGCCTCCTTCAGGCTCAGCACTTGAGCGCGGTCGTTGGTGAGCGGCGGGAGATCCACGTCCTTGGCCGGGTTTGCGCTGATGAGCCGGTAACGCACGCCAACGTCGAGCATGCTGCGGAGTCGCTGGTAGGCGTTGCGCACCGTCGCGGGGCTGTTGCCCGCATCCACGAGCATGTTGATCCAGCCCTGGACGCGCGCTGCCGTGAGCTTGTCGAGCTGGATCTTGCCGATCTTCGGGTTGATGTAGAGGTGGAACATCTGCTCGTAGCTGGCGTGGGTGCTTGGCCGCCGCGTTCGCTTCACCACGTCCCGGAGCCACGTCTCGCTGAACTGCTTGATGGTTGGCTGCTTCGTATCCAGGTCCAGACCCTCAGCCCGCTTCGCCTTGAGCTCCTCGGCCTTTGCGAGTACTTCGGCCTGGGTTTTGCCGCTGACCTGCTGGCGCTTGCCGGTCTCGTCAGCGGGAAGCAGATAGATCCAGCGTTTGCGGGCCTTGTGGTAGGAAAGCGTGCCTTCGCCCTGGGCGCGTCGCTTTGGCATGGTGATCTCCTCGTCTCGGCTGATCGGCGTCGCCGTTGTGGGTGAGCGTCGATGGCTCACCGTGTTTATTGTTCTTGCAGCGTAATGCCAGTTCGTGAAAAGGGAACTGGACAAAACTAGGGACAAAATGCAGGACACAGCAAGCAAATCAACCCGAAAATCCAAGGCCTCGTTCGCGAAGGCTTACAAATCTGCTGCCGGCGAGCACGAGGTGATCGAGAACCTCGCAGTCGAGGAGCTTTCCAGCCTCCACAATCTGTCTGGTGACAAGAATATCCTCGGGAGACGGCGTTGGATCTGAGGATGGGTGATTATGGGCGACGACGATTGACGCTGCATTGAGGCGTAATGCCTCCTTGAACACCTCGCCTACCCTGATCATAGCGGTATTCACCGAGCCGCGATACACTTTGGCAATCTTGATCAGCCTGTTCTTGGTGTCCAGGCAGGCAACCCACAATTCTTCCTGGTCGAGCGCCATCATCTCGACCATAAAAAGCTGGGCGACGTCGGCCGGCGACTTGATCTGGTAGCGGCCCTCGTAGCCGGCGACCAGGAGCCGGCGGCCAATCTCCAGGGCCGCCTTGAGGCTGGCGGCCTTCCGCGGTGTGCCGATGCTTGCAGCGACGCTCCGGATGTCGGCGCGGAGCAGGCCGACCCAGCCGTGGTACTCGCGCAGGCTACGTGCGCAGATCTCGAGGTCCTGCTGGCCGGAGACCAGGGCGAGCAGCTCAGCGTCGCTGAGGGCGTCCGGGCCGCGGTCGGCGATCCGGCTGACGGGCTGCTCGTGGAGGGGAAGTTCGCGGATGCGCATCAGCGACCTCCCTGGCTCAGACGGTCGGAGATCCTGATCACGCGGAGGGCCAGGGCGAGGTGGTGACCTAGCTGGATCAGGTGGGCGACCCGCTGGGCCGCCGAGGGGTTGGTGAGGACCAGATCGGCGTACTGCGCCTCGATGCGCTGGTGGGAGCGCTGCCCGCCGCGCCGCCCGTGCTCCACGGCGGTCGCGCTGGTGAATCGTGCCATCTGCGTGCCCTTCTGGTTCGCGACGAAACCTGGGCACACCGAACCAGCCGCAGCTGCGGCTGGTAGGCACTTCGGCAAGGCTGAAGGCGAAGGGAAGCAGGCTGAAGGATGCAGGCTGCAGCAGCCCTTCCTGCTGCTGCGGGCCTATCGCATGCCTTCCGTCAAGTTACCTTCTATGGCGCTGACGCAGGGTGGCGGTTTGGGAGCACCCTGTGGTGAGCAAGCGTATAGGAAACAGCAACAGCCCCAGCGGGAGGCTGAGGCTGTCAGAGGGGCTAAACGCCGGGAGCCGCGCTACGCGCCAGGGGTCGATCCAGACTGATCGAGCCAGGCGGTGAGGTCGTCGAGGAGCGTGAAGTCGAGCAGCGCTTCGCTCAGGGCAAGCATTGCCTCGGGTGAGAGGGTCGCGATCCGAGCCTGATGCGCTGCAGGGATTGGGCCGAACTTGTGGCTCAGCAGGCGCATCAGCATCTCCCGCTGCCCTTCCAATCGACCTTCAGCCCGGCCGATCTCCTCGAAGCTCGTCACAAAGGTGTCCATACCCGTCTCCTCCACTTCGACTTGTCGCATTGTAGCACGGGCCTGCTGGGCATGCTCGGGGTCGAGCCGGAGCAGTTGCTCCATAAAGCGGAACAGGGCACGCACATCGTCGGCGTCGTAGCGCTGGCGGAGCAGTGCCCGGTAGCGCGCCACCTTCCGGCGCAGACGTTCGGGCGGGTTGCCGCGTGTCTCCTGCGCGTCGCGGTGCAGCAGGGTAAGGGTCGCAAATGGGTTCTGGGTCCGCTCCAGGGTGGCGGTATCCAGGGTCAGCAACTTGACCGTGGGGAAGCGCAGTTCCAGGGCGCAGCCCCACAGCTCGTAGGTGAAGCTGGCAGGGAGCCAGGCCGGATCGTCGTCCCCGAGCACCGCGAGGCTGACGACGGGAAGGCGCTCCCGGTCAAAGATGCGCGCGTGATAGCAAAACATGCGTTCAGCAAAGATGACCTCGCGCTGGCTCTGGATCTCGACGTGAATGAGCACCCAGGCCGGGGTGCCGTCACGGCGCACGACCTGCACCAGCTTGTCGACCCGGCCCTTGCCCTGCTGGTCTTCAGGGGCAATCTGCTGGAGATCAGGATCGCGGAAGGTGACGGCTGGGTCCAATCGATGGCGGCAAACGCGGCCAGAAAAAAGAGCTCCAGGAAAGGTGCGAAGTAGCGCTCCAGGGCATACTTCCAGGCACCATCATAGTCGGAGGGTGGCTGCTCCATCGAGCGATCTCCTCACGGGGCTGGCGAGGCGAGTACATAGCGCGATACCGCGCAAGTATACACGAAATAGAACAAGTGTTCAACAAGAAACTGGCTGCGCTTGCCCTTCCGCTTCGCTCTGGCTGGAAGCAAATAGCGTCAGCTGCACCACGTTCTGCGGCGAGCCCTGGGCCTGGTCACTCGCTTCGGGCGCACGGACGTCAGCAGCGGGCGAGAGCGGCTCCTGCTGATTGGCCCGGACCTTCCGCACTATGCGCCCATCGGCGACGATCTGGAGCCAGCGTACGCCGCGGAGCGAGCAGGGGTACCAGCGGTGCTCGCTGATGCTGCCGCTGCCGAGGGACTGGGTGCGCCGACCAAAGCGCTCGATCGCGCCCGACTCGCCCACCCGATAGTGGCCGGTGCGCTTCATCCTGAGGTAGAGCCAGGGCTGCGGTGGCCGGCGGGCGGTGCTTGGGCGAGGGAGGATGTAGGCAACCTGGGTCGTTTTCAACTGCTCCTCCTCGCGACGCTGCCGGCGGCGCTGGGTACTCGTCATCCCCAGGTCGGCCAGGGGCGAGGCGAAGCGGTAGGGAAGCAGGTCGGCCGCCACGAGCAGATCCCACACGCTGCCCTCGGCCCAGGTGCGTCTGCGCAGCTCGGGCGGGACGCGACGACGGGCCATATGCGCTCCTTTCACTGACAAGGAGGGGCGCCAGTGTGGGCTGGCGCCCCTGGTGGCGATCATTCCGTGTGTGGACGCTGCCTCAGAACAGCGACAGCTGGTGTACCTCCGCCTCGCTGTGCGCCGGTTGGCTATCCTCTGGCCTCGGGGCGCGACGCTGGACGAGCGCGTTGCCGAACTGGACGCGGACCGGGCTCGCGGGGTGGAACGGCCCAACCTTGCCGGCGAGCACCGGCACCCCCGCCTCCTCCCGCTCCGCTG
>JAAXUL010001459.1 GCA_013336035.1 Chloroflexales bacterium | reverse complement strand
GGCCGGGCCTCCCAGCGCAGCCCGGCCGAGCTGCCGGGCCCCAGGCTCAGGCGCTGCGTGGCGGGCGCGGGCGGGCTGAGGCTCAGCCCTGTGGCGGTCACGCTCACGGTTATCGCGCGGGTGCCCGAGCTGGTGTTGCGGACCAGCAGGCTCAGGCTGGCCCGATCATCATCGCGCAGGGCCGCTGGCGCGACCAGGGTGTACTCTAGGGGCAGGCGTGTGGTGATCACGGTGCTGCTTGCGGCGACCCAGTCCGGGCCGCTGGCGGCGAAGGCTGTGATGCGCCAGCGCCCCGCCTCGGCGGGTAGCCGGATCTGACTCGTGGTGTGGCGGGGCGCGCCCGCGGCTGTCTCGATGGACGCGAGGTGGCCCGGCGGGGCCGCTGTGCCGCGGGGGGCTGGCGGCGCCCCTGGGGGTAGCGCGGCGCTTTCGGGCACGAGGTCCGCGACGGTCGAGGCGGCCGGTGGTCCAGGCGTAAAGCGGGCCTGGGCCTGGGCCGCATCCGGGGCCTGCTCAGGGGCGATGGTGACGAGCAGGTCGGCCGGCTGGGGCGCGCCGCCACTGAGCGTGGTGATGGTGATCGGCACAGTAGCGTTGGGGGGCGTCTCGGCCTGGCCGGCCTCAACGCTGACGGCGAGGGGCGATGGTGGGCTTGTGACAGCCAGGGCGACCGCGCCGGCGCGGCGCTGCCCGCCCGCGGTCAGGATGGCGCCCACGTGCACGCCTGGGGCCATGTCGGCCGTGATGGGCAGCGTGATTACCTGGCCCGCCCGCAGCGAGCGCAGCTCGGCGCCGAGCAGCCCGCCGCGCTCGACCGTGAGCAGCAGGCCGCCCGTTGTCTCGGGCGCTACGACCAGCAGGCTCGCGATCTCGCCGGGGCTGTAGCGGTCGCGGTCGGCCACCAGCTCGAGCTGGCCATCGGCGGCGCGCCAGCCGGCGAAGCCGGGCCCGTAGACCCAGAGCCGGGCTCTCGAGGAGGGGCCATCGGCGGTCGCGACCAGCTCGTACTCGCCTGGCCTCAGCTGCACGAGCTCAATCCTGGCCAGCCCATCCGAGCCGGCCACGGCTCGGCGGGCCAGCACGGGGGCGCCGGGGGCGCCGGCGCGGAAGACCTCAAGCTTGACCTGGCTACCTGGGGCGGGGTGGCCCGCGCTGTCGAGGGCCAGCAGATCCAGGGCGCTCCGGCGGTTGCTAGCGACAAGCCGGCTGGGCAGCGCGATGGCGACGCTGGTTGGACCGGCCGAGAGCGTGCCCTGGGCCGTGGCGACGCCCGGGCCGTGGTCGAGCAGGCTGGCGCGCAGGCTATAGGAGCGGGCCAGCTGGTCGTCTGGGCTCTCGGGGATGACGATGTGGATGCGGCCGTTTGTGTCGGCGGAGGCCTGCCCCGAGAACGTATGGGTCTCGGCGAGGGGCAACGCGTCGAGGGTGAAGCCCTCGGGCGGCGTGGGGGCGGCCATAGGCGCCAGACGCAGGCTCCAGCTGACCACGGCCCCGGCGAGTGGCAGCCCATCTCTGCTCACCTGCAGCAGCAGATCGCGCGTGCCGGCGGGGGCGGCGGTCAGCGTGAAGCCGGCCGGGGCAGAGGCGGCGACGAAGATCGGCAGCGCGAGGCTCTCGTCGCCGATCTGAGCGACGAGGCTGTAGTCGCCGGGGGGCAGGCGCGGCGCGAGGGGCAGGCTGCCGCTGATCGCCCCTGTTGAGGCCTCGACCCCGCAGCTGGCCAAGGGGCCTAGGGCCAGCTCGCCGGCGTGTAGCTGGAGCCGGCAGGGCGTGTCGGTGGCGGGCATCACGAGGGCGCCGGTCGTGTCGCGGCGGCGAGCCAGGCCGCGCACCTGCACCCGCTCGCCGGGCTCGTAGCGGGCGCGGTCGGCGAAGAGCAGGCTGCGAGTAGAGGGCGGCGCGGCGGGCGGCGCGCCGATCTGCCAGTCGCTGCGCACCACGGCGGGGGCGCCGTTCTCGGCCACGGCGAGCAGGGGCAGGTCGCTGTCGGGGTCGGCGAGCGCC
>JAAXUL010000629.1 GCA_013336035.1 Chloroflexales bacterium | reverse complement strand
TCGGGGCTTGGGTCACGAGGTGCCGCGGCGGCCCGCCCGCTCGTAGGGGCGGTCGGACGGCCTCAGAGCAGCGCGGGCGGCGCCCGCCGCGGCCAGGGGGACTGCAAGCTATGCTGATGGGCGGGGCGGACGCCTGGGTCCGCGCTGGGTGGGGCGGACGCCTGGGTCCGCGCTGGGCGAGACCGTCACGTGCGCTGGGGCGGCCGCCTGGGTCTGCCCTTAGCGCATGTCGGGGCACCCCCGCGCGGGCGCGCTCCGCTGGGCGGCCGGCCCGTCAGGGCTGCGCGGACAGAGTACTAGGCCGGCGGGGCGGCGGCGCGACGGGTCGCGCGCTTGCGCTCCGACTTCCGCGTGAGGCCGATGGCGCTGACGGCGTGCGAGTCGGGGCCGAACTGGGCGACGACCTCGGCCCGGGCGCCGACGGTGCGGTTGTGCAGCGCCCAGCCGGCCTGGATCTGGCGCTCGCGGGCCAGCTCATAGGCCAGGCGCGCCCGCTCGGTCTCGAGCTCGGCCTGGCGGAGCGCCACCTCGCACTCGCGGAGCGCCGCCGTCCCGTGCTCGAGGTTGTGCGGCGCGTAGTCGACGATGTCCTGCAGGGCGTCGAGGGTCGCCCGGTCGTTGGCAAGCACCGCCGGGGAGAGAGGATAGTCCTGTCGCGATGGCATTGTCACCTCCTGTTGTGGTGTGCGGGTCCGATGCCGGGCGTGCTACGGGCGCGCCCGGGAGGGCCAACCGTCCGACGGCCTAGCATAGCAGAGCGGGCGTACCAGATCCGAAGCATCAGTCATGTCTCGTGTGACACGATACGCTGAGGCGGGCGTGACACGCACGGTTGCAGGTCGTAGGGCGCTCGTATCGAGACTCGGACCTCTGCGCTCGAGACTCAGACCGCTGCGCTCGCGACTCGCGCCTCTGCGCTCGAGACTCAGACCGCTGCGCTCGAGACTCGCGCCTCTGCGCTCGAGACTCAGACCTCTGACAGCGAGACTCGCACCCCTACCATCGAGACTCGCGCCTCTGCGCTCGAGACTCGCGCCTCTGACAGCGAGACTCGCGCCTCTCACAGCGAGACTCGCGCCTCTCACAGTGAGACTTGCGCCCCTGAATCACGAGACGCGTCCCGCGACCGCGAGGCTGGCGCCGCTTGCCGCGAGACCCGCGCCGCCGAGTCGCGCCGCGCCGAAGCTACGCCTCACCAAGCGCGTCGAGGTTCTGCTGAACGATCCCCGTGTCGGGGTGCTGCGGACCCAGGCGCGCGATAAGGATCGCCAGCGCCCGCTCGAGGATCGGGGCGGCGGGGAGGGCGGCGGCGAGGGCGGCCAGGGTCGCGGCGGGGCGCCCGTCGCGCCCATCGAGCAGGGTGGCGGGGATGGGGCCGAGGCCGGCCAGGGCGCGCTCCACCTCGCCGGGTCGGCGGCCTGGACGCGCAGGGCGGGCAGCTCGACGCGCAGGGCGGGCAGAGCCGCCGGGGATGCGGGCGATGATCAGCTCGAGGTCCACGACCTGCATAGAAGTTCGGGAGCAAAGGTGGATCGGCCAGCCCCACTATAGCAGCCGGGGGAGCGGGGCGCAACGGCGACGGGGGCTGACACGGTGACGCAGCCCCGCGCTCCGTCTGTGGTCGCTTGTAGGAAACTAGTGGGCGGTGATACAATCATGTCAACGGACAGCAACGGCGCTGTCCAGAGCGCCTATCGTATTGGCGCGGTGCGCCGCGCCCACTTAGGAGACGACCATAGACGAGCTTCGCACGCAGGACGGCAAGCGCCTGCACTCGACAGCAATGCCCCGCACCCGCGCCCTCCTCGTGGGCGCCGAGATCGAGAGCCTCAAGAGCCCGTGGAGCGCCGCGGACTCGCTGCGCGAGCTGGCCCTGCTCGCCGACACGGCGGGCCTCGAGGTGGTGGGCAGCCTCTTCCAGCGCCTCGACCAGCCCCTCCCCAAGTTCTTCATCGGCCCCGGCAAGGTGAAGGAAGTCGCGGCCCTGCGCGAGCAGACGGGGGCCGGCCTGGTCGTGTTCGACGACGAGCTGAGCCCCAGCCAGACCCGCAACCTCGAGGAGGAGCTGCAGGTGGGCGTGATCGACCGCACCGCGCTCATCCTCGACATCTTCGCCCAGCACGCGCGCACCCACGAGGGCCGCCTGCAGGTCGAGCTGGCCCAGTACCAGTACCTGCTGCCGCGCCTACGCCGCCAGTGGACCCACCTCGAGCGCCAGGCCGGCACCGGCGGCGGCACCTCGGCGGGCGGCGTCGTCGGCCTGCGCGGCCCCGGCGAGACCCAGCTCGAGATCGACCGGCGCCTGATCGACCGGCGCATCGCCTCGCTCAAAGAGCAGCTGGCCGACGTCCACCGCCACCGCGAGCTGTACCGCAAGCGCCGCCGCCAGAGCGTCGCGCCCGTGGTGGCCCTGGTTGGCTACACCAACGCCGGCAAGAGCACCCTGCTCAACGCCCTCTCGGGCGCCGACGTCTACGTCGCCAATCAGCTCTTCGCCACCCTCGACCCGACCACGCGCCAGATCACGCTGCCCGGCGGCCAGGCGGCCCTGCTCACCGACACAGTCGGCTTCATCCAGAAGCTGCCCACCCAGCTCGTGGCCGCCTTCCGCGCCACCCTCGAGGAGATCAACGAGGCCGACCTGCTGCTGCATGTGGTCGACCTGACCCACCCCAACGCCCAGGAGCACGCCCAGACTGTCGAGGCGACCCTCGCGGACCTCGGGGTCGCGAAGCGCCCCACCCTGACGGTCCTCAACAAGGTCGACCTGATGGAGGGCATGGGCCCCGATGCCGTCGGCGGCCTGGTGGCCGAGATGGGGCTCCCCAGCGACTTCGTGGCCGTCTCGGCCCAGCGCGGCTGGGGCCTCGACGACCTGCGCGGGCGCATCGAGCAGGCCCTCGCCGAGGCTATGGTCGCCCTCGACGTGCTCATCCCCTACCAGCGCAACGACCTGGTCAGCCTCTGGCACAAGCGCGGCGTGATCGAGCGCGAGGACTACGTCGGCGACGGTACCCACATCTTCGGCCGCATCCCCCGCGACCTGGCCGCTCAGTTCGCACAGTATCGCAACGGCAAGCGCTAGAGCGCCGGTAGAGTATTCCTTTTCTGGTGCGTGCGGCTACGCCGCACCGCACCAGAAAGCGAAATGCTCGCAGGGCAGCGGCCCGCGCGCCCGCTGGCCGTGTGTTCGCGTGGCGCGCACGCCCCCACCGCGGCAGCGACAAGCCCCCGTTGCGCTTCCTCAACAGCGGGGCCCTGGCAGCGCCACGGGCCCCGTGGTATGATCGGCCCCACCTTGCCCGGCAACAGCGATGTCCTTGCCAGGAGTGTGGCCTATGAGCAGCTCACCCTCCGCCTCGCAGCCTGATCCGCCTATGGGGTGCCCTCGCCCTCCGCCCAGTGAGGTGTGCGGGCCCGTGGTTCGCCGGCTGCGCGATGCCTACCAGTGGTCGCTCCTCGACGATGAGGCACTGGAGACCCTCGTACTTGCCATGGCCCCGCCCGACGCGACCCCGACCCTGTTCGAGCAGCTCACCCGCGACCAGTACAGCCGGGCGCTCTGGGAGGCCTGTCGCCAGCTGGCCGACCCGCCCCGCCGCGAGCGGGCCTACGCCGAGCTGCAGCGCTACCTCTACCGGGCCGCCTACAATCGCCGCCCCGACCAGGCCGAGGAGTGCGTGCAGCGGGCCATCGAGCTGGTGATCGCCCAGATCGAGCGCTGCCGCGAGCCCGGCGCCTTCTTCACCTTCGCCCTCAACAAGCTGCGCCAGGCCCTCAGCGAAGAGAGCGACCGCGCCAGTCGCGCCTCTTCCACCCACGAGCCGCTCCCCGAGCCCGCCACCGCCCCCGACGCCGTGGCCGCCGCTGTGGAGCGGCGCGAGCGAGCCGCGACAGTGCTGGCGGCCGTCGGCGGGCTGCCCGACCTGCGCCAGCGGCAGGCGGTCCTGCTGAAGTTTATCGAAGGCCTCACCGACGAGGTGATCGGCGCGCGGCTCGAGATCACCCCGAACCTCGTGCGCGTGCTGCGCCACCGCGCGCTCACCCGGCTGCGCTCCGACCCGCGCCTGGCCGCTCTGCACCTGGGCGACCCGTGACATCCTATAGCCTGTAATGTTCGACCCCGTGCCGCCTCTTGTCTGGTACGCAGCCGGCCTCGCGAGAGGCGCGCACAAGGGAATGTAGCTATGGACCACAGCCAGGCGCTCACCATCTTGCTCGCGTTTGCCGGGCAGCCGGGTCGGCCCCCGCCCGATCTCGACGCCGCCATCGCGCATATGGCGGCCTGCCCGGCCTGCGCTGCCGGCGCCGGGCAGCTCATAGACGCGCTCAGGCTCGCGGCCGAGGACCGGCTGACCTGCGCCGAGAGCGAGGGGCTGCTGCCGGAGTATCTGGCCGCCTTGGCGATGGGCGGGGGCGACGTGGCCCAGTGGGAGGATCTGCGGGTGCACCTGGCCGGCTGCCCCGCTTGCACCGCGGCCCTGGCCGACCTGGCTGAGCTCCAGGCGCTGTCCGACGGGGCCTTTGGGGTCGAGCCGCCGGCCTACCCCGCGCCGCGCCGCGTCGGCGCCGCGTCGGCGCCGCGCCCCTGGCGCCTTGATGAGCTGGGGCGCCTGGTCGTCGATCTGGCGCGGGCCCTCGTGCCGCCCTCGTCGGCCCCGGCCCTGGCCGGGCTGAAGGCGGCCCCGGGGCAGACGACTCTCGCCACGGCGACCCTCAGCGAGGCGCTGCCCGACCTCGAGCTGCACATCGCCGTCGAAGGCCGCCCCGACGCCGACCGCCGCATCCTGGTGGTGACGGTGATCATCCCCAGCCGCGGCGGCTGGCCCAACCTGGGCGGCAGCGAGGTCGCGCTGCTCCAGGGCGGGCGCGAGGTCGTGCGGGCGACGACAGACCCCTTCGGCACGGTGGCCTTCACCGGCCTGGCCGCCGCCGACATCGATCGCTTCACCCTGGCGGTGCGCCCCGGCGCCGCCGGGGGGTGAGCCTCGCTAAATGCTTCCCAAAAGAGGCTGCGCCAGGCTGGGCTTGCGAGCATTCAGCCCCGCCCGCCCGAGAGCGTCAGCACAAAGGGCGCCCAGTAGAAGGGGTCGGCGAAGGGGGGCTCGTCGTCGGGGCCCTGGGTCAGGGCGCTATCCTCTGCCGAGAGGCTGCCCGGATGCTTGACGGCCTCGGCGAGCGCGGGCGCGCCGGCCCCCAGACCCTCGAGCAGATCATTGGCG
>JAAXUL010000628.1:3360-5228 GCA_013336035.1 Chloroflexales bacterium | reverse complement strand
GGCGAGCCCGCTCTCGATCCTGATGGCGAGGGGGAGCTCCTGGCCGGCGCGGGCGGCGCCTGGGGCCTCGAGCGCGGCCACCAGCACATCGGGGCCGCGCTCGGCCCGCAGGGGGACGACCTCGATCGGCACGTTGCGCACGGCGGCGAGGCGCGCGGCCTCGGCGGCGCGGCCTTTGTTCTCGGCGCCATCAGAGAGCAGCACGATGCGCTTCTGGGCGTCGGCGGGCAGCAGGGCCAGGCCCAGCTGCACCGCCTCGGCGATATTTGTGCGGCTGGCGACGACGGCCGAGGTGAGGCGGCGCAGCGGCGCGAGCGGCGCGGCGGCGCGCTCGACGGCGGGCTCGGCCCCGAAGACCACGACGGCGGCCCGGTCGGCGGGCTGGCCCGCCGCGATCGCCTCGTTGATGTAGGCCAGGGCCCGCTCGCGCTGCGCGGGGGCCAGTGAGTCGCTGCCGTCGATCAGAAAGACGATGGCCGTATCCTCGACCGCGCGCACCACCTGGGCGCCGGCCAGGGCCAGGATCAGGGCGGCCAGGATCAGGCTGCGCGCGCCGATCAGGGCCAGGTGGCGCCGCCGGCCCAGCCGCGCTCTGTTGGGGGCCCGCGTGGCCCAGGCGAAGAGCCACAGCAGCGGCAGCAGCAGCAGGAGCCACAGCAGGGAGGGGAAGACAAAGGTGAGGGCCATCACACGACCCTGACCACAACCAGGGTCATATCGTCGTGGGTGGGCGTGCCCTCGCTGAAGGCGTGGACCTCCTGGAGGATGCGGTCGATCAGGGCGTCGGGGGCCAGGTGGCCCCAGGCCTGCAGGATCTGCTCGAGGCGCTCGAAGCCGAACAGGTCGCGGCGCTGGTCGTGGGCCTCGACGATGCCGTCGGTGTAGAACAGCAGCGTGTCGCCGCAGCTCAGGGCGGCCTCGGCCTGGCCGAACTCGGTCTCGGAGCTGAGGCCGAGGGGCAGGCAGTTGGGGGCCTCGAGGTAGGCCGTCGTGCCGTCGGCGCGGCGCAGCAGGGGCGTGAGCTGCCCGGCCGAGGCCAGGACAAGCCGGCGCTGCTCGGGGTCCACCAGGGCGTAGCTGAGGGCGACGAAGCTGTTGCGCGGCACATCGTCGACCAGCCAGCGGTTGGTCTCGGTGAGCACGACCCAGGGCGTCTCGTGGTTGCGGGCCTCGGAGCGGGCGGTCGAGCGGGCGACGGCCATGAGCATGGCCGCGGGCAGCGACTTGCCGCTCACGTCGCCGACGATCACGCCCACGCGCGAGCCCAGGTCGATCAGGTCGTAGAAGTCGCCGCCGGTCTCGCGGGCCGGCAGGCAGCAGGCGGCCAGCGCGAGGCCCCTGATGGCGGGCAGCTCGCGGGGGAAGAGGTTTGACTGGATGCGCCGGGCGATCTCGAGCTCCTGCTCGACGCGGGTGACCGACTCCTGGTAGAGGCGGGCGTTCTCGATGGCGAGCGCGGCGTGGTTGGCGAAGGTGCGGGCCACCTCGATGTCGCGCTCGGTGAAGACGCGGGCCGGCACCGTGACGGCCTGCTCGGCCAGGTCGGGGGGGATGCGCGAGTCGATGTTGAGCACGCCGAGGACGCGCTCGCGGGCGATCAGGGGCACGCCCAGCCACGAGCGGATATTGGCGGCGGTGGGCAGGCTCATCCAGGGCGAGCCGCCGCGGCCCTGGACATAGAGCGACTGATCGATCGCCTCCGGCGAGATCCGCATCGACTCATCATCGGGGAAGTCCAGGCGCAACCGATTGGAGATCTGCGCCGGGCTCCACGACCGCGCCGCAGCGTACCGGGCCCAGGACCGTGCAGTAAGGATCAAGGGCGTGTTGGCGGGCATCTTCGAGATGGCGCAGCGTGTGCGCGGCAT
>JAAXUL010000628.1:0-3350 GCA_013336035.1 Chloroflexales bacterium | reverse complement strand
CTCTTCCGATCTGCAGCGCGCCACGGCGCCGGCGGCGCTGCCGTCGAGGGGCAGGCTCAGGCCGCGGGGCTCGGCCTCGGAGGCCCAGCCCTTGAAGGCGACCATGCGCAGCTGAGCGCCGTCGAGCAGCATGATCGAGGCGGTGTCGAAGCTGATCAGCCGGCCCAGCTCGTCGAGCACCAGGCGCAGCACCTCGCTGGGGTCGAACGATGAGCTGAGCACGCGGGCCATCTCGCGCAGCGTATCGGCGGTGCGGCGCTGCTCTTGCTCGGCCGCGAAGAGCTGGGCGTTCTCGATCGCGGCGGCGATCGAGGTGGCCACCGTCATCATCAGCTCCAGCTCGTCATCGCTAAAGATCAGGGGGCCGTTGTAGCTGTCGAGCGAGATCGAGCCGAAGACGCGCTCGCGGCTGACCAGGGGCACGATCACCAGCGACTGGATGCCCATCGAGCGCCAGAGGTCGCGCGACTCGCCGGCCAGCGGGTCGTGGTCGAAGTCGGTGATCACCAGCGGCCGGCGGGTCCTGGCGATCTCCTTGACCACCAGGTTCTCGCGCAGGTCGAGCTCGAGGCCGACGATGCCGGTGTGGGGGTACTCGGCGGCCACATAGCCGCGGCCCTCGCCGGTGAGGATGACGGTGCCGGTGTGGTCGGCCCAGAAGAGCTGCACCAGCTCGCGCGCGGCCAGGTCGAGGATCTCCTGCTGGTTGAGGCGGGCCGACAGCACCGAGGCGATGCGGTGGACCAGCTCGATGCGGTGGGCCTGGCGCTCGGCGGCCTCGGCGTGCGACTGGGCCTCGATCAGCAGGCGCTCGCGCTCGCGGAAGAGGCGCACCTTCTGGACGCCGAGGCTGACGTGGCTGGCCACCTGGCTGAGCATATCGATCGTGCCGCCGTCGTAGCGGTAGGGGCGGTAGTCCTGGATCGAGAGCACGCCGATCAGCTCGCCGTCGCGGGCGACCACGGGCACGCCGGCCCACGAGCGCACCGGGTTGGCCGGGCCGATCGGCTGGGGCTCGATGCCGCGCCGGAGCATCTCGTGGCGCTGCTCGAGCAGGTCGTGAAAGAGCAGCGGCTCGCGGTTGGCGAGGATCCAGGCGCTGAGCGAGCCGCGGGCGACCTTGCGGCCCACGATGTCCAGCGGGATCCACTCGCCCTCCTCGACGAAGACCGCGCTGCTGATCAGGCCGCTCTCGGGCTCGCAGACTAGCAGGGCGAAGACCGAGGGGCTGGTCAGCTCGTCGAAGACCCGGTAGACCTCGGCGAGCATCTGGTCGAGGTCGGAGGAGGCGGTGATCAGCTTGCCGATCTGGCCGATGGCCTCGAGCTCGCTGATCTGGCGCTCGCGCTGGGTGAGCAGGCGCACATTCTGGATGTGCAGGGCCACCTGGGCCGCGACGTTGTGCAGGAAGCGCTCGTCGCGGGCCCCGAACACGCCCGGGGTGTAGCTCTGGACGTTCAGCTGGCCGATCACGTGCCCATCGCGGTCGCGCAGCGGTATGCCGAGCCACGAGCGCGCCAGGCGCTGCGAGCCCGTGGGCGCGGGGTCGATCTCGGGGTAGGCGTAGATCTCGGCGGGCAGATCGCCGAAGCTTAGGGTGTGGCCGGTGCGCAGGATGTAGGCTGTGAGCGAGCGCGGGGGCGGGGGCAGGTTCCCCCACGTGCTGTAGGGCTCGCCCTGGTCGATCGTGAGCCCGTCGGTGACCACGCCGCGCTCAGGGTCGTAGATGATCATCGAGAAGACGTCGAGGGGCATAAAGGCCCGCAGGGCGTCGTGGACGCTCTGCAGGAGGGCGCGCGCGTCGCGGGCGGTCGAGGCGGCGGCGCTGACCTCGCCCAGCGCGCGCAGCTCGGCGATCTGGCGCTCGTGCTCCTCGAGCAGGCGGGTGTTCTCGACGACGACCGCGATCTGGTTGGCGACGGACTGCCCGAGGCTGATCGCGCGCTCGTCGAACTCGCGGGGCGAGAATCCGAACAGGCTGAGCGTGCCCGTCACGACCGAGCCGATGGTGAGGGGCAGGATGAGCGAGCACTCGAAGGGCGGGAAGACCTCGAAGGGCAGGCTGGTGTGCTGGTAGTGGCTGGCCCAGCGGTCGGTGATCACCCTGGGCTGCCCGCTCTCGACAACCTCGCGGATGGGGCTAGAGGCCAGGGGCGAGCGCCAGGTGCGCTGCTCGTAGGCCTCGGAGAAGCCGCGCTGGGCGTAGAGGACCAGGTGCTCGCGGGGCTCGTCGAGCAGGCGCACGTTGCCGGCCTCGAGCTTGAGCAGGCCCAGGACGACGTCGAGGGCGCCGATGAGCAGATCGGGCAGGGGCTTGCGCACCACCAGGCCGGCCGAGATCGCGCTGAGGGCGTTGATCTCCTCGGTGCGGGCAAGCACCTGGGCCTCGAGGGCGCCGCTCAGGCGGCCCATACGCTCGATCAGGGCCACGTTCTCGAGGGCCACGGCGATCACGTTGGCCATGCGCTGGAGCAGGTCCTGGTGGGCCTCGGTGTAGACCCCGATCGCGTAGCCCTGGATCGCGATCACCCCGACCGGCTCGCGGCCGATCAGCAGGGGGACGCCGAGCCACGAGCGCGAGCGCTTCTCGTAGCTGTCGAAGATGGTGGCCAGCTGATCGGGGCCGCGCTCGGTGGCCAGGTCGCGGTAGAGCAGCGGCCGGCCGCTGCGCACGACCTGCCCGGTGATCTGGTCGTACTCGGTGTCCTCGACGTACTGGGCCCGGCCCTCGTTGACGAGCAGGGCGCACTTGAAGTAGTCGGGGCGGTCATCGCAGAAGGCAATATAGGCGCCGTCGAAGCTAAAGACCGTGGCCAGCTCGCTCTGGATGGTCTGGAAGATAGCGCGAAAGTCGGGGCGGTCACGGCAGGCCAGGCTGATGCTGTAGAGCGCGGCGAGCACGCGCTGATCGCGCTCGCGCTGGCGACGCAGCAGATCGCGCTTGCGCTCAAGCTCGAGCATGAAGTGGTTGCGCCTGGTGGAAGGCCTCGACATGGACAGTTCCTGGACTCCCGTTCGGGGCGCTCCCCCGCTCACACCGTAAACGGCAGATCGACCACCTCGACCGCGGCGCCGGCCGCCATCAGGCGCGTGCCGCACTCGGCGTAGGCGGTACGGACATAGGCCAGGCCGATCAGCCCGTGGCGGGGCGACTCGACGATGCTGGTCAGATCCCCGGCCTCTTTGCCGCCCGCGTCAAGCTTCGCAAGGGGGGTCGCGGTCGCGGCGGGCAGCGCGGGGGGCGCGGCGAAGCGCAGGCCCCGCAGGCTCTTGGCGAGACGCCCGCGGCTCTCCATGCGGGCGATGATCTCCTGGCCGACGTAGCAGCCCTTATTGAAGCTTACTGCGTC
>JAAXUL010001458.1 GCA_013336035.1 Chloroflexales bacterium | reverse complement strand
TTCGTCGATCTTCAGCAGATAGCCTTTGATGCCGTCCGAAACCGCGTCGTCGGCGATCAGCCCGCGATAGACGTCCAGCCAGGCGGGCGACACGGCGGCGGACGGATCGGCCAGCAGGCGGCGGCGCTCGAGGTCAGTCAGCCGCCGCATGGCCTCCACGCGGTTGAAGGCGTTGCTGTCCAGCCGCACCTGCAGCGCGAGCTGTTCCGGCGTGGCGGAGAGGTCGGTGCAGGTGCCGTAGAACCCGGCGTCGCGGTTGATCGAGAGGAAGGCCGGCTCCGGGATATCGGGGATGACGAGCTCTTTCTCGGGCGTGTCGAAACGGAGCGTGCGTGCAGCCGCGGGGATGTCGCGGCCCGCGGCGTCCACCGCCGCGAAGGAGAAGGGGAGCGTGAACACGCCGCCTGAGCCCGAGCGCGTCTGGCGCAGGGACAGCCGCAGCTCGCGCCGCGCCGCGTCGTAAGCGTAGCGGGCGGTGACCTGCGGATAGCCGGCGGTGAAGAGCCACTCGCGGCTGAAATCGGCGAGGCTCTGTCCGGAGGCTTCCTCGAAGCAGGCGAGGAATTGGGCGGTGTTGGCGTTGCCGCCGTTGTAGCGCTCAAAGTAGAGGCGCGCGCCTGCGGCATACGCGTCGGGGCCTAAGAGCTGCCGCAGCATGTTGAGCACCTCCGGCGCCTTCACGTAGGTCACGCCGTCCACCAGCTCGTCGGGGTCGTTGACGCCTTCGCGCACGATCTGGCCGAACTTGCCGGTGTCCTCCACGGCCAGAGGCCCGGAGCCGGGAGCGCGCGTGGCGTCCGCCTCGCGCAGGCGCATGAAGGCGGGGTCGAAAACCGAGGCGGTGAACTGCCGCTCGATGTCCACGGTGTAGGCCTCGTTGAGCCACATGTCGAAAGGCGACTCCATGGTGACGCCGCTGCCGCAGTGGTTGTGCTCGTACTCGTGGACGATCACGCCGTGGGCGTAGATCAGGCGCGCGTCGGCGGTGGTCTCATCGATCAGCGCGGCCTCGGTGATGATGGTGGTGTTGCCGACGTTCTCCATGCCGCCGTAGTTGGACTTCTCCATGCAGATCGTGCGGTAGGTGTCGAAGGGGTAGACGTAGCCCAGCGCGGCGTGCTGCCACAGGATGCTGCGCTTCAGGATCTCCATGGGAATCCGCGCTCCTTCGGCCTTGCCGGGCGGCACGAGGTACTCCAGCGCGATGCGGCGTCCGCCGGGATAGGCGACCTCGTCGGCCAGCACGTCCCAGGTGCCGGCGCAGGCGATGAAGAGGTAGGGGGCCATGGGCACGTTGTTGACGAAGGTGATGGCCTGGCGCGAGGGGTCGCCCGGCTTGGGCACGGGGCGTCCGCCGGGGTTGGTCGCGCGGTCGATGTCACCGTTGGAGATCAGGTGCGTGTAGCGCGCGTCGCCTTCGAGCGTGGTGCGGAAGGTACACTTGGCGGTGCAGTCGTCGATCACCGGCAGGATGCGCTGGAAGCCCCACTGCTGGCACTGCGACATATACTGCTGCGGAGCGCCGGGCGGCGTGACGTCGCGGTAGATGCCTTCGAGCAGCGCGTCGGAGGGCGTGCAGCGGCAGCGCGTGAAGAGCCGAAGCTTTTCGCCTGCCGCGAGCGGCCTCGGCAGCGTGACCACGAGCTTGTGGCGGGCGGCGTCGAGGGTGAAGGCGCACGGCTGATAAGGGAACGGCTCACGGGGACGTTCGCCCTCCAGTCGCGCTTCAGGCTGTGGAGGGCGAGTGTCCTCACGAGCCGAAGACGGCACGGCCACCTCGAAGACCTCGATGTCGCGCGCGTCGAGCTCAAGCGTGGCGAGCGGCTCGCGTGCGGTGAGGGTGAGCGTGGCGGTGCTGTCCACGTGGGTCTCGAAGAACGACAGCGAAATCTCCATGTGGTTCAACTGGACCACGGGCAGGCGGATTTCAGAGCGCTTGAAGCGGAATGACATGGCGGGCTCCTTGTGGAAAATGGGCTGCGGCTCGCGGGGAGATCGGAAGAGCGT
>JAAXUL010000627.1 GCA_013336035.1 Chloroflexales bacterium | reverse complement strand
ATCTGGCCGGCGCCCGCGCCGCGCCCGTGGCGGTCAGACGCTGCGGCACGCCCACGCCCCCCGACGGCAGGGCGAAGATGTCTGTCCGCCCCGCGTCGCGCGCGGCGAAGGCCAGCCAGACCCCATCGGGCGAGAAGGCCGGGTCGTAGCTTGGCTCGGGCGCGCCCGGCACCGGCTCGGCCGCGCCGCTCGCCACGCCTAGCCGATAGAGGCGCTGGCGCCCCTCGGGCCCGACCCCCGCCCGCGTAAAGACGAGGATGGCCCCGTCAGGGCTGAAGGCGCTGCGCCCACACTGGGCGCTGGCGTCGCTGTACAGCTGCCGCGGCGCGCCGGGGCCGGCCTGCACCAGCACGAGCCCCAGGTTATACTCAGCCGGCGGGTCGCCCTCGGGCGGCGCCTGCTGGGCCGCCACGGCGAGGTACACGCCGTCGGGCGCCCAGGCCGGGTAGAGGGCCCAGCGGCTCGCATAGACCCGCCCCAGACTGTTCGGCGGCTCGGCGGTGCCGTGATCGGTCAGCTGGGCCAGGGGCGCTCCCTCAGCGTCGGCCAGCAGCAGGTTGCTGAAGCTGTTCGCGCGGGCGATGTAGGCGATCCTATCGCCCGCCGGCGACCAGGCGGGCTGCGCCGCGCCCCCGTCCCCCAGCAGCGCACGCCCCTCGCCCCCTCGCCAGCGCCAGATCACGCCCTGGCGCACAAACAGTAGCTGCCCCGGCAGAGCCTCGCCCCGCACGAGCGCGCCCGTGTCGGCAGGGGCGACCGGCGTCGGCGCGCCCGCCCCGCCCCCGCCCCCACAGGCAGCCAGAAGCGCGGCCAGCAGGATGAGCCCGACGCCACGAAGCCACGCGGTCATGATATCGGCCCCTTTCTGGGAGCATAGGCCGCTACCGGCGCGAGAGCCAGCTCAGGATGCGGGGGAGCGTCCGGCGGACCCCGCCCATAGCGTGGGCCGGCTGCTGGACCAGATCCTCGGGCATATCGGGCGGCAGCAGGGCCAGCAAGGCGCCAGGGACGACCTCGAAGGTCATTGGGGTCTGCCCGATCGGGTCGCCATCGACCTGGACAGGCAGGCGGGGGCGGGCGCTCACCTGGACGGTGTGGGCGCGGTAGTACTCGATCTCGGGGTCCTCGCTATAGCGGCGGCGCAAGATCGCGATCAGGCGGCGCACGGCGCTCAGCCCATTATCGCCCTTGAAGACCGCGATATCGAGCATGCCGTCATCGATACTGGCGCGGTGGGTAATCTTGACCAGACCGCCGTAGAGCTGGGTGTTGCCGATGACGACCATGAGCACGCGGCCGCTGGTGGGCCGGCCATCGATGATCAGGCGGACGCGGGCGCCGCGGACGCTAAGGGTCTGCTCGATGCCGCGCAGCACATAGGCCAGAGCGCCAAGGCGGCGCTTATCGTCGGCGCGGACGCCGGCCGTGATCGCGGCGTCGAAGCCGATGCCGGCCATCAGCAGGAAGTAGCGCTCGCCGGCCCGGCCCAGGTCGATCGGGCGCGGGCGCCAGGCGCAGATAGTCTGGGCGGCGATGCGCGGCTGTAAGGGCAGGCGAAGCTCGCGAGCCCAGACGTTCATTGTTCCAAGGGGCAGCGGCGCGAGCGCGGTGGCGGTGCCAGCGAGGCCGTTGATCACCTCGTTGATCGTCCCGTCGCCCCCGGCCGCCACCACCAGGTCGTAGCCCTGGTCGGCGGCGAGGCGACCGAGGCGCCGGCCATCGCCGGCGGCCCGGGTGGGTTCGAAGGTGACCTGCCAGCCATGCTCGCGCCAGACCGCGGCGGCGTCGCCCAGATCGCGCTCGAGAGTCTCGGCCTGGCCGGCGGTCGGGTTGAACACGAGCATCGTGCGCATAGCTACGCCATCGGGAGGGCTTTAGAACGCAGGCAGTATACCATACCGCCCTCGAGGCCCTTTTGGCACAGACGATGGTACAATTGAGTGGCCCACTGCATTACTCGGGATTACTCCTAATGGACGATCCGATCGCCGATCAACTTAGGTGTTTCGCCTCTCGGCGCGCCGCGTCGAAGCGGTTGACACCCTATTGCCTTTGCTGTACCATACGCGCTACGCCGCGTCCCTGAAGTTCGTCCGTTCGGCATGAGCGGCCGGCGCAGGTCTGATCAGCGGGCGAAAACACTGTATGCAAGAACAAGTCGAGCAGTTTTTAGCGCACATGGCCAGTGAGCGCGGGATGTCGGTCAACACCACTGCCGCCTACCGCACCGACCTGGACCAGCTCGGCACATACCTGCGCGGGCAGGGCGTCGCCGAGTGGCAGACCGTTGACCATAATCATGTGATGGGTTTCTTGATCTTTCTGCGCGAGCGGCGCTACGCCAACAGCACTGTTGCCCGGCGAACGGCCGCCGTGAAGTCGTTCTTCAGCTATCTTGTCGCCCAGAGCCTGATCGACAGCGATCCGACCGAGCAGATCGACTCGCCCAAGGTCGACCGCTTTCCGCCCAAGGCCATCTCGCCCCATCAGGTCGACGAGCTGCTCGAGCTGCCGCTGCGCTCGTCATCTCCCGAGGGCCTGCGCGATAAGGCTATGCTCGAGCTGCTCTACGCCACTGGCATGCGGGTCAGCGAGCTGGTCGCCCTCGAGGTTGACGATGTCACCCTTGATCAGACGAGCGTGCGCTGCTCGGGCCGCGCCGGCCGCGAGCGCGTCCTCCCGCTCACCGGCACGGCCGTCACCGCGCTCGAGGAGTACCTCGACACCTCGCGCTCGCAGCTGGCCCGCAACAGCGACGAGTCCAGCGCGGCGCTGTTCCTCAACCATCGCGGCAAGCGGCTGACCAGGCAGGGCTTCTGGCTCATCCTCAAGGGCTACGCCGAGCAGGTCGGCCTCCACGATCTGACGCCGCACATGCTGCGCCACTCGTTTGCCGCCCACATGCTGAGCGGCGGCGCCGAGCTGCGCGAGGTTCAGGCGCTACTGGGCCACGCCTCGCTCTCGACCACCCAGATCTACGCCCACCTCAACAGCGGCAAGGCCTCCACCCGCGCCGCGAAGGGCGCGCCGCCCCAGGAGCCGCGCAATGGCCGCCAGAACGGCCTCCACGTCGAGCTGGTCGCCCAGGTCGAGGACGAGCAGTAGGCCTTCCGGCGGGAGGGGCCCCGCGCTGCCTGTGGTATACTGCCGGCACAACTGATACGGCGATGATCCGGAGGAGTACCCCGAGGGTCGGCCCGCAGCGAGCCGGGGCAGGTGTGAGCCCGGCGGCACGGACCGGGGGAAGGGCGCCGGGGAGCCGGTAGGGGCGTAGCAGCATGCGCCCAACGAGGTGAGCGCGCGCCTATGGCGCGGCTAACTGGGGTGGAACCGCGCGTTATCTGTCACGCGTCCCCAGGCGAGGAATTGTCGCCTGGGGTTTTTTGGCGCCCCGGGCTGAGCAAAAGGGAGATCTCCTATGCCTGCTGTCTCGCTGGACCAGATCGTCTCGCTGTGCAAGCGCCGCGGCTTTATCTTCCCCGGCTCCGAGATCTATGGCGGCCTGCAGGGGGCCTACGACTTCGGGCCCCTCGGCGTCGAGCTGAAGAACAATATCATCAACGACTGGTGGCGCGCTAACGTCTACGAGCGCGACGATATGGAGGGCCTCGACGCGGCCATCCTGATGAACCGCCTGGTCTGGAAGTACTCTGGCCACGAGGAGACCTTCAACGACCCGCTGGTGGACTGCCGCAGCTGCAAGAGCCGCTGGCGCGCCGACCATATCCGGGGCAAGTGCCCCAGCTGCGGTTCGACCGACCTGACCGAGCCCCGGCCCTTCAATATGATGTTCAAGACCCAGGTGGGGCCGGTGGCCGACAGCGGCTCGTTCGCCTATCTGCGCCCCGAGACAGCCCAGGGCATCTTTGCCAACTTCGGCAATGTGCTGGCCACGACCAGCCGCAAGCTGCCCTTCGGCATCGCCCAGGTCGGCAAGGCCTTCCGCAACGAGATCAACCCGCGCAACTTCCTCTTCCGCGTGCGCGAGTTCGAGCAGATGGAGATCGAGTTCTTCGTCATGCCCGGCACCGACGAGGAGTGGCACGAGCGCTGGCTCGAGGCTCGCCTGGCCTGGTGGGAGGGCGTGGGCGTGCGCCGCGAGCGCATCAGTATCTATGATGTGCCCGCCGACGAGCTGGCCCACTACTCGAAGCGCACCTACGATCTAATGTATGACTACCCGTCGATCGGGGTCCAGGAGATCGAGGGCATCGCCAACCGCACCGACTACGACCTCGGCTCGCACAGCAAAGATCAGGCGAGCCTGGGCCTCACGGCGCGGGTCAACCTCAACGAGGACAGCACGGCCCGCCTGACCTACTTCGACCCCGAGAGCAAGCGCCACCTGGTGCCCTATGTGATCGAGCCCTCGGCAGGCGTCGGCCGCTGCGCCCTGGCGGTGCTCTGCGAGGCCTACGACGAGGAGATGACCAAGGCGCCGCCCGCCGAGCGGCTGCAGACCGTCGCCGACGCCCTGGCCGCCTTCCTCAAGTCGGCGGGCAAGAGCGAGAAGATTCGCCCTGAGCACCGCGACGCTCTCGTCGAGCACGGGCAGGCTCTCGCCGGCGCGCTCGCCGAGCGCCTGCCCGAGGTCGAGACTCTGCTCGCCATGCCCGGCGCCGACGAGATCGAGCTGGGCAAGAAGCTGCGCGGCCAGGCCCAGCCTGTGCTCGATGAGCACTACCGCACCATCCTGCACCTGCGCCCGAAGCTCGCCCCGGTCAAGGTGGCGGTCTTCCCGCTCAAGCGCAACCACGAGCAGATCGTCGCCACGGCGAAGCAGATCCGCAAGCAGCTCCAGGCCGAGAGCGGCGTGCGCACGGTCTATGACGACACCGGCGCGATCGGCAAGCTCTACCGGCGCCAGGACGAGATCGGCACGCCCTTCTGCATCACCGTCGACTTCGACACGCTCGGCGAGGGCAAGGAGCCCGGCCTCGCCGGCACTGTCACAGTGCGCGACCGTGATACGATGGCCCAGGAGCGCGTGCAGATCGGCGAGCTGCAGGCCTACCTGCGCGAGAAGCTCAAGTCCTAGCTGGAGGGCCTTAGGGAGAGCCGGGCTCTCCCTGGCTCTCCCTCTGAGGGTCTATGCCCGAGGGACGCTTCACAATCCCGACGCGGATCTACCTGACGCCCGAGCAGCGGGCCAGGCTCCAGCACCTGCTGGAGAGCGAGGACCGCGACTTGGACGACTGGCTGACTGAGCTGGCGGCGGCTCGCCTCGACG
>JAAXUL010001457.1 GCA_013336035.1 Chloroflexales bacterium | reverse complement strand
ACGATGAAGAGCGCCAGGCTGATAGTCGTCGCGAGATAGGGGAGCTGATCCTGGGCCTCGGCCGGGATGGAGAGCCCCACGCTGATGCAGTAGACCCCGGTCGCGGTGAAGCAGCCCATCACGAGCTGAGTCGGTGGGTCGCGCAGGAAGGCCCGCAGCAGCCGCGAGCCGAACTGCGAGGCCGCGATCGACAGGGGCACCGTCGCGAGCGAGAAGACCACCCCGGCGGTGCTGACCGTCACCCCCGCCAGGCCGAAGACGATGGCCCGCTGCTCGCTCGCCCCCGCCGAGACGATCAGGCGGCTATTGACCAGGAGCGAATCGGGGATCGCCCGGTCCAGGGCCAGCATCAGCTCGGCGAAAAGCGAGCCAAGCAGCGCCAGCAGCGCCGGCAGGAACCAGAAGCTGGCCCGGGCGTGCTCCCAGCGCGCCTGGATGTGGCTCATCATAAACATGGTGCTAAATATTCCTGTTGGCGCGCAGCGGGTGGCGCACAAGGCCATTACAGCGCAAAAGGCCCCCGCGAGCATCGTGCGCTGAGCCGTTTGTCCCCTGGTCTTCATGGACGGCTCGGTGTCCCCGCTCCGGACCAGCGGTTGCCGCGCCCGCCGGACTATCAATAAGTGCTCTCATAGCGCGATGCCGCCGGAGCGCGCATGTGCTGTAATGATCCTGCTGGCGGGGCGTGCCCAGGCGGTAGCCGTCCCAGCAACTGACCGATAGCGCTTTCCGGTAGGAGCATACCCATGAACTTTGGACCCATCCAGCTGATCGCGTTTGTCTTCGACAGCGTGGACAAGTTCGAGGGGCAGATCCGCCGCGAGCTCGACGAGCTGCGCGGGCGAGGGCTTATCAGAGTCCTCGACCTGCTCTTCATTATGAAAGAGGCCGACGGCACGGTGCGCAGCTTGCAGGCGAGCGACCTGCTCGACCATGAGGTGGCCGAGTTCGGCGCCCTGCTGCGCCGCATGCTCAACCTCGGCGCGGCCGACGACGAGAGCGCGTACCTGGGCGAGCTCCTTGGCGCGGTGATGCCCTCCGAGCCAGGCCAGGGCATGAGCCTGGCCGACATCCAGGCGGCCGCGGCCGGGGTCCCCGCGGGGAAAGCGGCCGCGCTGCTGCTCTTCGAGCACACCTGGGCGATCGGCCTGGGCGAGGCCATCCTCAGCGCCGAAGGCCGGATGGTGGCCCAGGGCTTCGTCACCCGCGACGCGCTACTGACGGTCGGCCGTGAGCTGAGCACGATCGTCGAGGCCGAGGGGGCGATCGCGCGGGCCGCGGCCATCAGGGGCGCGGCGTTGCTTGATGCACTGACGACGGTGGTCGCCGCCGAGGAGCTGAAGCAGGCGCCCGGCGACGAGGCCGTCAGGACAATGGCCGCCGCCGAGGCGCTGCGCGCCCTAGTCGTCGCCGGGCTGCTCGACGAGACGGCCGCCCCCGACGCGATCGATGTGCTGGTCAGGGCCGGGCTGATCTCGGCGCCCGCGCTGCACGAGGCCGGGCGCGCAGCCGACGCCGCCGCCGCCGATCTCGCGGACTCGTAGGGGCCGCCCCACGGTCGGCGCGCAGAGCGGAGGCAACCGTCCAGAGAAGGAGTACCCACCCGATGGTTGATCGCATTCGAGAGCTGTTTGGGGGCGCGCCCTGACCTGCTGCGTCGTCAGTCGCCAACCTGAGCATGCTGCGACCATGGAGGCTTGGGAGCGGGCCGAGGGTACGCCCGTCCCCCTGCCGGCAGGCGGAAGGAGCTGACATGTTCGAGTTTCTGTTTGGTGTGCTGCAGGGCATCGGCGAGGCGCTCCGCCTGAACCCGCGGGTCTTCGAGCTTGTCGAGAGCGGCCCCAACGCCGGCTGGGTGATCACGCTCATCGCCATCCTCGGTGGCGCCTCGCTGCTGATCGGCCAGAGCGTCATCCTCTTCGTCAACCGGGTCCGGCCCGCCCGCTTCGCCATCAGCCTGCTCGTCAACGGCCTCGTCTTCACCATCTCCCTGGTCGTCTGGGCCGTGG
>JAAXUL010000083.1 GCA_013336035.1 Chloroflexales bacterium | reverse complement strand
GCTGCTCGGTATTGCGTTCGAGGCCCCGCCTGGCGACATAGCCCTCGATCGGGCCCGCGGCGCAGCGCTGGAAGACCTGGCGGGTCCCGCCCTCGCCCGGCTTACTCAGCCCCAGCTGTTGGAGCAGCCCGATATCGCACACCCGCCGCCGCTGCTCGAAGACCTCCGGCTCGGCCAGCGTCCCCTTGATCTGGGCCACCTTAAACGAGAACCCCGTCGGCGAGAAGAGTGTCGTCCGCACCAGCGATTCGTCATCAACACCGTTGCGCAGCGCGGCCAGGATCGCCAGGCGAAAATCAGAGCGCAGGCCCGACTCCTCGGCGACCGCGAAGACAGAGCCGGCCTGCACGCCCTGGGCCCCCGCCGCCAGGGCCTGCCGCAGCCCATCACGGCTGCCGTACCCGCCGGCCAGCCAGAACGGGCGCCCGACATCGCGCAAGATCGCAAGGTCAGGCACGTCCTTCTCGCCATAGATCGGCTGGCCCAGATCATCCTGCCGCATCGGGCCAATCGGGTTGGCGTTATGGCCGCCGGCGTCATGGTTCTCGACGATAAAGCCGTCGGGGGCCTCGCTCGAGCTGTCGGCCAGGGCCCGCACCAGCTCGCCCAGCGTCACGATCGCGAGAAAGGCCGGGCGCCGCAGCGGCGCTCTGGTGAAGGCTCCGTCGCAGACACGCCGCGGGTCGAAGGCGACATGAAACTCCTCGCCGGCCTCTTGGTAGAGCACCGGCAGCGGCCTGGTCACCGCCTCGTGGTGCGCCAGCCGCGAGCGGAGCGCGGGGAGCCCGTCGGGGTTGCCCGCGCCGACAACCACGCCGTCGACCCCCGCGAGCATCGCGCCATACATAGTGTAAAGGATCGGGATCTCGATCTTATTTAGAAAGTTAATGAAGACGTTCCCGCCATGCCCCTCCTTGGCAAGCCAGACCTCGGCGAAGCCAGTGGCGATCAGCAGCTCGATGATCTCCTCGTCAAGGGTCACCTGGATCGGGGCGTGATTACCAGCGGGCACCTCCAGGGCGCCCTTCCCATTAGCGGCGCGGACGACCTGTAGGGGGGCGCTCTTAAAGCGGGCATCGGGGGCCTTACCGCCCTCTATGTAGTAGCGCTCAAAGATCTTCTGGCCGATGCTGACCCCATAGGTCGCGTCAAGGGCGGCGAAGGCCCGGCGCACATGGCCGCCCGGGTCGCCCAGCTGTAGCATCCGAACATAGACGACATCGAGCGCAGTGCCTGAGACAGTGCCGGCGGTCGCCCCGGGGGCCGCTAGTGAAACGGCCCTTGCCAACCGCCAGTTCGAGACATAGACCCCCATGCCGCCCTGGATCAACTTGATCGGCTTTAGGAAGTGCATAGTCATAAACCTCCAGTCCATTGCATCACGTTGCTTCACACATGGTTGGTATTGCCGTCGGGCGCTGCCGTCGCCCCACGGGGGAACAGGATATTGCAACACCCCCAGGCGTTCAGCGCCGAGCGCTACTCTCCATGGCTGGCGCGGTCTGAAGCAGGCTGGGCTCGTTGGTATGTGACCGAATCGGAGGAGAGGGTACCAAGGATAGAGCTAACCGCGGCACGGCCAGCCCAATAGTGGCGATAGAGCACAAGCCCATGGGTCACAGGGCATCCTGGCTATCGCGAACCGCTTGGTGCTAATCATGGGCTGGCGATAGGGCGAACAAATCGCTCCGGCCATCGGCCGAAAGAGCCGGCAACGGATGGTGGAAAGGGGACATCTAACTATAGCACAGATAGGGCAACCCCGAATCAGTGCGACGGGCAGATCGCCGGCATTCGCCGCATATCAGTTTAGAATGGACCACCGGGCCGATGTGAAAGTCGGCGAATCACCCGACCGGGTGATCACAGACCGCCTGCGGGCAGCTATGCTGCACTGTAGCATGATAGACTCGCTCGCGGAGAGGAGAAGAGCCCATGGAGCGCAAACCGGCCGCACCGACCACGCTGGATGACCGGGTCAAAGACTTCCTGGCTCAGCGCCGGATCGCCGTGGCGGGCGTCTCGCGCGGCGGCCAGGCGGCGGCCAACGGGATCTACCAGAAGCTCAAGGGGGCCGGCTACCAGGTTGTGCCGGTCAACCCCAACACCGATAGCTTCGAGGGCGAGCCCTGCTACCCCGACCTGACCTCCATCCCCGGCGGCGTCGACGGCGTTGTGATCGTCACCCGCCCCGAGGTGGCCGAGGCCCTGGTCCGCCAGTGTACAACCGCCGGCATCCAGCGCGTCTGGATGCACCGGTCCTTTGACAAGGCGGGCAGCAGCGTCTCGCCGGCGGCCGTGGCCTACTGCGAGCAGCATGGCATCACGGTGATCGCCGGGGGCTGCCCGATGATGTTCTGCTCGCCCGATATCGCCCATCGCTGTATGCGCTGGATCCTGCGCCGCACTGGCGGCCTGCCCGCCTAGCGCGGCGGACCGCAGGCCCGACCGCGGCTGCTCGGCCCCGCCCCATAGGGGGCGGGGCTCTTTGTGTCAAAAATTCGTAATTTGATCAGCGAATCACAGATGAATATACGTTTATTTTCGCGTGACGCATAGCAGCGGCGCCAGCGCACCGGTACAGTGCCGTACCTTCCTTGAAGATCCTATCAAGAGCGACAGGAGGAAGGTATGCTCAGGGTCGTGATCGTGCTCGCCGTCATCGTCATTGCTATGCTGCGGGGCGGCTCACTGGGCAACTTCGCGCGGCTGCGCGTCCGCCAGAGTGCGCTGGTGCTGGGGGGCCTGCTGCTCCAGCTGCTGATCTTCCCCGTTGTTGGCGAAAAGCCGCTGGTGGTAGTCGGCACTGTGCCCATCTACCTGCTCTCGATGGCGCTGCTGGTCTGGTGGGTCTGGCTCAACCGACACCTGCCCGGCATCGTCCTGATCGGCGCCGGAGTGGTGATGAATCTGGCCGCGCTTGCGGCAAACGGCGGCTATATGCCCGTCGACCCCGACGCGGCCGCCTACGCCGGCAACCTCGCCGCCTACGAAGCCGCCGCCGGACATATCTCGAACAACTCGTACGCCAGTGAGAGCGGTATCAGGCTCTGGCTTCTGACCGACATCTTCCCGGTGCCGGCGGGCATCCCTATGGCCAGGGTCTACAGCCTCGGCGACATCCTGCTTACCACTGGTATTGGCATGCTCTGCTTCCGAACGCTTACCGGGCGACCCGAGGCCACTACTGCTACGAAAGGGCTCACCGATGACCATCCCCTCCCAGCAATCTGACGTCACCACCTTCGAGCAGCTGATCTTCCAGGTGCGCGGCATCCAGGCCGCCCGGGTGGTGACCGACCAGAACGGCGCTATCGACGAGGTGCATGTCGTGAGCTTGCCTGGCCGCAGCGCCAAGCAGATCGTCCGCGACATCGAGTCGATCCTCTATGTGCGGGGCGGCGTCCGCCTCGACCACCGTAAGGTTAGCCTGGTGCAGCTCGCCGAAGACCTGGAGCAGCCCCAGGGCGCGCGGATGCTGCTGCTGGAAGTGAGCAGATCGGCTCCGCAGGTTGCCGTCACCCTTGGCCTGCGCGGACGCCGGGCCCGCGGCGTCAGCGTGGGCGACGACTATACCGATTCGGGCCCCCTTGTTCCGGCGGCCCAGGCGACGCTCAGCGCCATCGCCCAGCTGATCGGGGCCCAGGCCGATCTGCGGGTCGCGGCTGTGGCCGAGCACGCCTTCGGCGATCTGCCCGTCTGCCTCAGCCAGGTGACCATCGCGCGGGACGGCAATCTCGAGACCTTGCTCGGCATCAGCATGGTGCGCGACGACCCGGCCAGGGCAGCCGCGTGCGCAGTCCTTGATGCCGTCAACCGGACCCTGATGCGCCCGCTCGTCGAGCCAGCCTGAGCGTCAGGCCGAGTCATCGAACTGTCATCTTTTCTTTGGCCGGCGCAGATGGGTTTATCCCTCATTCCAATGCCGAAAAAGAGCCAGTAACCCAACATCTGCATACAGCAATACAGGGCTTGCAATTCAGATGAATTTCTGGTAATAATAGAGGCGGGCCAATGGTAAAATATTCGTTAAGCGAGCGACAGAACCCGGGCCGGTGGCCCGAAGCGGAGCGGAGAGGACCCTGTGGCACACCCGACAGCCTACCCTGCGAAGAAAGGGGTCTCTCCTATGAAGTGGCACACCATGAACGTCTACCTCAAGGTCGTGACAATGCTGAGCACGGTCACAGCGCTTCTGCTGGCCGCGGGCGCTGACTGGAAGTGGTAGTCGCCGGCCACTAGCCCATCAACCATTGGCTCACCCAAGGGCAGGGAGGAGAATATCCTCCCTGCCCTTACGTCATGGCCAATATTGATCCGGCTGGTTGCACACGTGAAAGTTCTTCAGGCTATACTGCCCGTTACGATGATACAAGACACAGGCCTCCCAGATCCACGCCGATAGGCCAGGCCAGGCAATTCGCACCATCCTGATCAGAGCTCAGCTGCGGAGGCGCGGTTACCATGAAGGCACTCCCCCAAGCGGCGCGCTGGTACCTCTATGGCATCTGGGCCACCGCGAGCCTGGCCATCACCAGCGCATTGGCCTGGGCAACCCCGGTCACGAACCCCTTCCCGCTACTGCTGGTCGGGCTTGTCACATTTGTATTCGCCGACGTCTTCGCGGTCAACTTCAAGATCGACGATCAAGACGATCAAGACGGCATGCTGATGACCGTGGTCGACACGATCAATATCTTTCTCGTGGCCACCGCCGGCGCCTACGGCGTCCTCGTGACCTTCGTCGGCAGCCTGATCAGCGACGCTGTCAACCGCCGCCCCTGGTACAAGGGCCTGTTCAACGCCGCGCAGCGCAGCCTGACCTTCCTGACCATGGTCGCCATCTACAATGTTGTCTGCGGCCCGCTGGCGCGGCCCTTCGAGGGCTGGCGCGGGCTCCTGGCCCTCATCATCATGTCGGCGGTCTATTTCGTGATGAACACGGTCCTCGTGGCGTTGATCGTGGCCCTGGTCAACGGCCAACCCCTGCTCACGATCTACACCGAGAGCCTGCTCCAGGTCCACTGGATCCAGTTCATCACGCTGCCGCTGGGCGCCGTCCTGGCCGTTATGTGGAGCGTTGAGCCCTGGATGCTCTTCCCCGCCCTGATCCCCCTAATCATGGCCTACCGCTCGATCAAGGCGATGTCCTCGCTCCAGGTGCAGAGTCAGCGCAGCGCTGAGCTTGCCGCGGACGCGCAGCGGCTAGCCAGCAAGCTCGAGCGCCTCCAGGACACAACCACCGCGATGCTCTCCTCCGATGAGCTCCAGCCCCTCCTCGAGGTGGTGAGCTACCGGCTGGCCGCTATGATGGGCGCCAGCGCGGCATGGGCGATGCTCATCGACCAGCAGCCCAGCGTGGTCGCGGCCAGAGATCTGCCCAACCCTTTCCCGCTCGACCTCGCGAGCTGTGCCGCCGAGCTGCACCACCACATTCTGCGCCAGATCGACACCACTGCCTGGCCTCAGCCGCCCCCCTGGCCCTTCGTCCTGCTCATCCCGATGCTGACAGGCGGGCACCTGATCGGCGGCTTCGGCCTGGCCTTCACGCAGCCGCCCACGCTGGCCGACGATGACCAGCGCGTCCTGCTCGCCTTCGCCGCACAGACCGCCCTCGCCGTCGAGCGCACCCAGCTTTTCGACCAGCTGCAGACCAAGCAAGAGGAGCTGATCCGCACCTCGAAGCTGGCCGCCCTCGGCACCTTCGCCGCCGGGATCGCTCACGAGTTTAACAACCTGCTCACCGCAATCTACGGCTTCGCTCAGCTGGGCCTCAGCACCGAGAATGTGGCCGAGAAGAACGACGCCCTTGATGTAGCCCTGCGCACCAGCAAGCGGGGCCAGAGCATCACCGCCGGTCTGCTCACCTTCGCCCGCCGCCGCGACTCCCGCCGCGAGCTGTGCCAGATCCGCGAGGTCCTGGACGAGACCCTCATGCTGGTCGAGCGCCAGCTCGCCAAGGCCAATGTCACGATCAGGCGCGAGTACGAGCCCACCCCTGCGACATTCTGCGAGCCAGGCCAGATCGCCCAGGTGGTGTTGAACCTGATTACCAACGCGCGCGACGCGATGGCCGAGAGCCAGGGCGGCGCCCTCGTCCTGGGCCTGCGCGAGCACGAGGGCCAGATCGAGCTGCGCGTGAGCGACACCGGCGTCGGTATCGCGGACAATCTGCTGGAGCAGATCTTTCAGCCCTTCGTCACCACCAAGAGTACCCTCGACAGCGGCGCCACGTCGGGCACCGGATTGGGCCTGGCTATCAGCCAGAACATCATCGAGAGCCACCACGGCACGATCAGCGTGTCGAGCACGCTCGGCCAGGGGACGACCATCAGCGTGCGCCTGCCGATCATAACCGTCGAGGATACGCCCGACCCGCCGGCCACCGAGGGCCAGCGCGTGGTCAATGCCTAGCCGCCCCCTCAGTTGCCGCCGCCCCACCGATCCGCTATACTCCAGGTTATCCCGGAGCCGCCCCACCAAATCTTTGCCGAAGCGAATGGCCCGGAGGAAGCCTTGAGCCTCGCCACGCCCGATCTGTCCAGCCCCTACGCAGGCCCTCGCCCGTTCAGCGCCGGCGACACCCTCTTCGGGCGCGACCGCGAAGCCCAGGAGCTCTGCGATCTGCTCATTAGCGAGCGGATTGTGCTCCTCCACTCGCCCTCGGGCGCAGGCAAGACCTCGCTCGTGCAGGCCCGCCTGATCCCGATGCTCGAGCAGCGCGAGTTTACTGTGCTGCCAACTATGCGCGTCAGCCAAGAGCCGCCAGGCGGACTGGCCGACGGCGCCAACCGCTACCTGCTCAGCCTGCTGCTATCCCTCCAGCGCCACCTACCCGACGAGCGCCAGTTCCCTGTGGGCCGCCTCGCCGGCATGTCGCTCGCCGATCTTCTCGCAACGCTGCCCGGCCAGGGCGATGGCCAGGTCTTGATCTTCGACCAGTTCGAAGAGATCCTCACCGTCGACCCGACCAATGTCGCCGCGAAGCGCGAGCTCTTCGCCCAGGTGGGCGCCGCCCTGCGCGACCGCAACCGCTGGGCCCTCTTCTCGATGCGCGAAGATTATATCGCCGCCCTCGAGCCCTACCTCCGGCCTGTGCCGACCCGTCTCGGCTGCACCTACCGGCTCGACCTGCTCGAGCGCGAGGCCGCCGCCCAGGCCATCGCCGGGCCCGCCCGCGCCCACGGGGTTGCCTTCGCCCCCGGGGCGGTCGAGCGCCTGGTCAATAACCTGCGCCTCGTGCGCGTCCAGCACGCCGACGGCAGCGTCGAGAGCCTGCCCGGCCAGTACGTCGAGCCCGTGCAGCTCCAGGTGGTCTGCCTGCGCCTCTGGAAGACCTGGGCGAGGCGCTACGCCGCGGGCGCGGGCGCAGGCGACACCACGATCGGCGAGGACGACATCGCCGCTATGGGCGACGTGAGCAAGGCCCTCGAGGATTACTACGGCGACGCTGTCGCCGACGTCCAGGCCCGCACCGATGTCCCCGAGCGGTCCATCCGCGACTGGTTCGACGGCCAGCTGATCACCGCGCGCGGCATCCGCAACCAGGTGCTCAAGGGACAGGATCACACCCAGGGCCTGGCGAACAGCGCCATCGCGGACCTGATCGACACCTACCTGGTGCGCGCCGAGCAGCGCCGCGGCCTGACCTGGTTCGAGCTCTCACACGACCGCCTGATCGAGCCGGTCCTCGCCAGCAACAGCGCCTGGCGCGACGCTAATCTCCAGCAGTTCCAGCGCCAGGCCGCTCTGTGGGAGGTCCAGCGCCGCCCCGAGACCCTGCTGATGCGCGGCAAGGCCCTCGCGGCCGCCGAGGAGTGGGAGCGCCAGAACACGCCCGTGCTCAACCCTGTCGAGCGGGCCTACCTCGATGATTGTCGCGCCATGCGCCGGCGCGAGCGCCAGGTCCGCCTCTTCCGACTGACGATCTGGGGCCTCGCGGCCCTGGCCTTCGTGGCCGCGATCTTCGCCGTCAACCGCTGGATCGCGGCCGAGAGCGAGCGCCAGGCCGCCGAGCTGGCCCGCGATGAGGCCAGCGCCCGACAGCTTGCCGCCCAGTCGACGCAGCTACCCTCCCTCGAGGCGCCCCGGTCGCTGCTGCTCGCCGTCGAGGCCGTGAGCATCCCCGGCCGCGAGCCGCTGCCCGAGGCTGTGAGCGCCCTCTACAATGCCCTCGCCGCCGCTGGCGGCACCCCACTGCATGGCCACACCGGCGCTGTGTCGATCGTCGCCTTCAGCCCCGATAGCAGCCTCCTCGCCACCGCCGGAGTCGATGGCCTGGCCCAGCTCTGGCAGACCGCCGACCCGGGCGCGGCCCCGGTGGCGCTGCGCGGCCACCGCGACGCCATCCGAGCCCTGGCCTTTAGCCCTGACGGCCGCCTCGTCGCCACGGCCAGCACTGACGGCACGGCCCTGGTCTGGGAGGTCGCGCGCCCCGGGGCGCCGCTGGCAGTCCTCGGCAGCCATACGGCCGCGCTCACCGCCCTGGCCTTCAGCCCCGATAGCGCTACCCTCGCCACCGGCAGCGCCGACGGCGCCATCCTGCTCTGGCCCACGGCCAATCTCGCCGCCACGCCGACCCCCTTGCGCGGCCACGAGGAGGCGATCACCAACCTGGCCTTCACCCCCGCTGGTGAGCGGCTGATCTCGACCAGCGACGACCAGACCGTCCGCATCTGGACTATGGGCCGGCCTGAGGCTGCGCCCGTGGTGCTGACAGGCCACGAGGGCGAGGTCAAGGTCCTGGCGCTCTGCCCCTACCAGTGGTGCGGCGGCAGCTTCGCCACGGGCGCGTCCGTCGGGGGCGTGCGCCTGTGGCCGACGGGCACGTCCATCGGCGCCGACATCGGCGCGATCCAGAGCCTCGCCTTCGACCCATCCAGGCAGCGGCTGGCCGTGGGCGGCACGGACGGCACCGCCCAGGTCTGGGATCTGACGGCGCCAGAGCAGGAGCCCACTCCTCTGCCGGGCCACGGCAGCGCGGTGATCGCCGTGGCCTTCACGCCCGACGGCCAGAGCCTCGTCACAGCCAGCGCCGATGGGCAGCTGCGCGCCTGGTCGGCGGCCAACCTCGCTCTGCCGCCCGTGGCCCTTGGCGGGCACGAGGAGGCGATCACGGCGCTCGCGATCAGCCCCGACGGCCTGCGCCTCGCCACGGGCGCGGGCGACGCCACCGCACGCCTATGGGATCTGGGCACCCTCAGCCCCGTGGCCGCCCTGCGCGGCCCGACCACCAGCCTCAGCACGGTCATCTTCAGCGCCGATGGCGGGCAGGTGATCGCGGGCGACCGGGGCGGCGCCGGCACCCGCTGGGATCTGGCCGGGACGGCCCAGCCACAGCCCCTCCACAAGGCCATAGGCGACGTGGCGCTGATCCGCTACAGCGCCGACGCGCGCCACAGGATCACCGTAGACGACGACAGCACCCTGCTGTTCCAAACCCTCGGTGAGCCCGGCGCCCCGCCCCTCACACTCCACCAGGGCGCCGAGCGCGTGATCAACGCGGCGCTCAGCCCTGACGGCGCCCAGGTCGCCGCCTCGCTCGAGCTCGAGTCGGACGGCGGCCGGGTGGACCTGTGGGCGACCGCGGGCTCCGCCACCCCGCGCAGCCTGCCCGTCGACGCGGGGCTCGTCGGCGCCCTTGCCTTTAGCCCCGACGGCGCGCGCCTGGCCACAGGTGGCTTCGAGGGCCTGGTGCAGATCTGGGACACACGCAGCCCCGTCGCGGCCCCGCTGCGTCTGAAGGCCCACAGCAGCGAGATCCTGGCTCTGGCCTTCAGCCCCGACGCCACCCTCTTGGCCAGCGCCGATAACGCCGGCCTCGTCGTCGTGTGGGACGTCGCGACAGGCGCTGTGCGGACACCGCTGCAGGGCGCGGGCGGTCCGCTCGAAGCAGTCGCCATCGCGCCCGACAACCGCAACGTGGCCGCAGGCGGCCCAGACACCCAGGCCCGGGCCTGGGTCTGGGATCTGGCGCGGCCATCCCTGGTGCCGCAGGTGCTATCGGGGCACACCGACAGCGTCCTGGCCCTGGCCTTCAGCCCAGATGGCGCGGCCCTGGCGACGGCCGACGCCAACGGCCTGACCCGCCTCTGGCCTATGGATCTCGCGACGCTGAGGGCGGCGGGCTGCGCGACGGCCGGGCGCAACCTGCACCTCGACGAGTGGCGCGCCGCCTTCGGCGAGCGGCCCTACCGTAAGACATGCCCCGACCTGCCGATCTCGCCGAGCCTGATCGACAGCGCCGCGACCTTCGCCAGCCTCAGCCAGATAGACCAGGCGCTGGCCCTCGCCGATCAGGTGACCGCCGCCGGGTTCGCCGCCGAGATCCCGGCCCGCGCGTGGGGCCGCCTCTGCCGAGCGGGCAGCCTGGCCGGCGCCCCCCGCGAGCTGCGCGGCGCCTGCGACCAGGCGATCAGCCTCGACCCACAGGACGGGCTGCTCTACGACTGGCGCGCCATGGCCAGCGCCCTCACCGGCGATCTCGGCGGGGCCCGCGATGATCTGGCGCGCTACCTCGACTGGGCCAGGGCCACAGGCCAGGACGAGTCCCGCCGCGCGATGCGCGAGGCCTGGGCCGCCGATCTGGCGGCCGGCCGCAGCCCCTACACCACAGACACCCTCCAGCAGATCCTCGCCGAGCAGCCCTGAGATTCGCGAGCGGCCAGGTAGGACACCCAGGGCGGATGCAAAGTCGCTCTGCCCCTCACGCCCGGCCGGTAAACCGGCGGGCTACAGCTACGAAGCCGGCCTGCGCCAGCTCCGGCAGGCCGCTGTAGTGGCCTTCGCACCGCTAGCCGGGCCGTTTACGGCCCCGGCGCAGTATGGCAGCCAGACTTTGCATCAGCCCAGGTAGGAAACCCGCCGCGCTCCATGGTATGCTACAGGTGCGCTAGCACTGGCAATACCGTCAAAGGTCAGGGGGGAAAATGCGCCCACATCATCGCTGGCAGGCCGGCCTTGGGCTGGCCCTGCTGATCATGGTCGCCCTGCCGCTCACCGCGCCAGCCGCCAGATCGTCCGCTGGCGGCGCGCTCGCTCAGGCGGGCCTGAGCGGCGTCGTCAATCTGCCAAGCGGAGCGCCGGCCGTCGGAGCTATCGTCTGGTACGCCCCCATCCCGGCGGGCGGCGTCTACGACGAGCGGGACGAGCAGTTCGGCGCTATCACCGTCTCGGACGGCTCGTTCAGCATTACTGGCATCGTGACCGGCACCTATGGCCTCGTGGTCGAGCCGCCCGAGAACACGCCACAGGCCGGGGTGCTGCGCGGTGTCACCCTACAGGCTTTGAGCGCCCCCCCCGCCACCCCCCCGCTGACACTGCCGGCGGCGCCCAAGCGCATCGAGGGCACGGTTACCCTCGGCGGCACCCCCACGAGCGGCGTGCAGGTCCTGGCCTACGGCCCATCCTCGATCTGGCCGCGCAGCGCCACCAGCGGCGCCGATGGGCGCTTCGCCGTCGGCGTCGAGGGCGGCACATGGGAGGTGGCGCCCGCCGTCGGGCCGGGCTCGACCTATGGGTATGACGGCCCCCCCAGCACTGTGCGCTTCGCCGAGGGCAGCACCGTCGAGACCGCCACCGTCACCCTGACCCTGGCCAGCCTCAGCGCGACCATCACCGGCTCGATTACCGACGCCAGCGGGGCGCCTGTCGAAGGGATCACCGTCGAGGTCGCCAGCGTCGAGAGCAGCCGCTTCGCTAGCTACACCACCTACTTCGATGGCCTCTACAGCATCCCGGTCAGCCCCGGCGTCTGGGAGGTGAGGGTCCTCCCTGATCTCAGCAGAGGCTACACCCCGGCTCTGCCCGTCGCCACGGTCGAGGTCGCAGACAGCCAGACGATCACCCAGAGCTTCACGCTGCTGAGCGGCGCCGTGGTCGACGGGTCGTTCCTGGTCGACGGCGACCCGGCGACCGATGTGCAGGGCACCGTCTATGCGTGGGATAGCGCGGGCGACCTTGTGGCCACCAGCTACGCCGAGGGCGGCAGCTTCTCGCTGGTGCTGACCACGGGCGCCTACAGCCTGGGCGTCGATCTGGCGCCCGGCAGCGGCTATACCACCGCGGGCGAGGTAGGCCTTACCATCCCGCCGCCGACCAGCACCCTCCAGGTGATCCCGGTCAGCCTGCCGCTCAGCGCGAACAGCGCCGCCATCGCCGGCTTCCTGCGCCTAGGCTCCGGAGAGGCCCTCAGCGGCGTCCTGGCCACGGTGATCGCCATCCCCGACAGCCCCGACGCCGCCCCCCAGTGGGCCGAGGTGGAGGATGCCACAGGCGCCTATAGCCTGAGCGTCACGCCCGGGACGTGGGCGCTCAGCGTCGCCATCGACGGGGAAGAGCTCTATGTCGCGCCGGTGGATCCGATCATCGTGACGGTTGGGGCAGATGAGACTGCTACCAAGGATCTGCCCATGCTCACGCGCGACGGCGTGATCGCCGGCGAGGTGCGCGACGAGCAGGGCAACCCGCTCGGCGGGCAGATCGTCTGGGTGAGCAATGACCTGTTCGAGGACCAGACGGTGACCGGCGCCGACGGCAGCTTCCGCTTCGCCGTGCCGCTGCGCAATGGCGCCAACACCCTCTACGAGCTTGGCGGCGACTTCACATGCGACACGGCCGAAGCGTGCTACCTCGACAGCCTGCCCGAGGGCATTATGGCCGGGCCGCCCGCCAGCGGCAGCGGCCTGGCCGAGATCGAGGTGAGGCAGATCGAGGCGCGGCGGGCCACGGGCGGCGCAACCCTCGTCGGCGAGGTCAACAACGACGGCAGGAAGACCAGCGGCGCGTCCGTGCTTGTGATCAACCAGGGCGGCATCGCCTTTCGCCCCACCAGCGACGATACGGACGGCGCGGGCGCGTTTAGCTTCGCCCTCGCCTATGGCGCCGGCCAGAGCAGGCTGAGCGGCGAACTCTCGATCAGCGTAGGCAGGAAGAAGGTGATCTACAGGATCAGGCGCCTGAGCCTGCCCGCCTCGGCCAGCGCCGGGGTCGCCCTGGCCCAGAGCACCCTCCCCACAGTGACGGTCGATCTGGCCTCGGTGACCGGCATGCCCGAGCCTATCGTCGAGACGTTCAAGCCTAGCCTTGGCTGGAGCACCGTCCTAAGCGACGGCACCCGCATCCAGATTCCGCCGGGCGCCGTGCCCCTGCGGGCCAGCGAGGAGGATAGCGCCCGTGTGGTGGTGGCGCCCGCCCTGGCCCTGCCAGGAACAGCGCAGTACCGCGAGGCGGCCACCTACGGCCTCAGCATCGCTATCACCGTCGTGAGCAACAACCGGCCGATCACCGAGCGGCTCGCCATCCCGGCGCGGGTCGTCCTGCCCTATCGCCTCGACGACCTCGACCAGAACGGCGCGACGCCATCCAGCGCCCGCCCGGCCGTCTACAGCGGCGACCTCTGGCGAGTCGCGGATAACTACCAGCTCGACCAGGCCACCAGGACCTACAGCTTCCAGGCTACGACCATGGGCACATGGGCTCTGGTCCGCCCCCAGTCGGCGTGTAGCGGGTGTACCTTTCTGCCCATGCTGGAAACCGCGCCGTGAGGCCGATAAGCCCGGCCGGGAGAGGAGCGGGGAGGGCCTTACCTCCCCGAACAACCACCCTTCACAACCGGGCGGTCCGACCGCTATCGCGCCGACGTCTTCTTCCACTCGCGCTGCAGCTCGCGGGTGAAGTCGTCGGCGCCGCCCCAGAAGAGGTCGATATTCACATCGCGGAAGTAGCGCTCGAGGTAGCGCGCGACGCCGCCGGGCGAGAGGACCTGGCCATCCTCGGGCACGATCTGCCCGGCGATATTCGTATAGCGCTTGCGCCGGTTGCCGCCCTCGTCGCTCATCAGGCTGCGGAAGAGCACCCGGAAGCTCCAGTCCTCGAGGCGAAAGCCCAGAAAGAGCAGGGCCCGGTCTACCAGGGCCGCGCGCACGGCCGGCGGGATCAGCTCGCGGTTCTTCGTCGCGCCGATCAGATAGTCGAAGTAGTCGTCCTCGGTGAGCACCAGCGAGTCCTCGTTGTCCACCGAGCCGTAGAGGTGGAAGACCAGGGGCTGCTCTTTGCTCGGCTTATAGTCGGGCGTGTCCTCGAAGACCGAGGGCAGGTCGACCAGATACTCGTTCCAGCGACACAGCTCGATCTGGGGGGCCTTGCCGGCGGCCCGCAGGGCCTCCTCTAGTAGCGTGTCGAGCGCGGTCGTGACATAGACCGCGAAGGGCAGCTCGGCCATCACCTGGTGCGGGTCGTGCTGGCCGCGCTCGCGCAGGGCCGCCGAGACCGCGGCGAAGATCTCGGGCAGGGGCGCCTCGCTCAGGTCGCCCGGGAACTGCTTGCCATAGCGGGCCACTAGCTCCTTGCGCAGGTAGCTCAGCAGCTCGTAGCGTGGGAACTGGGGCTCCTGGTTGACGCTAAGAAACTGGGCGACCGAGGCCAGGTCATCGCGCTGGTGGGGGGCCAGCGGGAAGTTGTACTCAGCGGCCCAGCGCCCGGCGATCTCGCGCGGCGAGCCGAGGATGCTCTCGGCGAGGCCGGGGCCGATGATCGGGGTGCAGCTGCCCGAGGTAATATTGCGCGTGATCTTGGGCCACTGGTCGAAGGGCCGGTCGCCGCCAAAGCCAGGCGTGTACCAGATCTGGCCGCTGCGCAGGCGCATAAAGAGCACCGGCATCCAGTGGTCGGCGGCCTCGCGCACCTCGCCGCGGGCTACCGCCACGGCGCCGTCGATGGCGCCCTCGCTGCTCAGCTGGGTGAAGAAGCTCTTCATAAAGCGGCCGGCCGTGTCGAGGCTGACCTTGCCCTGCATAGCGATCACCGCGGGCACGCCGGCCTCGGCCAGGCGCGGCCCAAGCGCGGCCAGCGG
>JAAXUL010001456.1 GCA_013336035.1 Chloroflexales bacterium | reverse complement strand
CAGAGGGCCATGATACAGGAAACCCCGGCACCTATGACTATTCTCTCCGTCGAGTCAATCAGCAAACAATACGGCCCCCGCCCCCTCTTCCGCGAGGTCAGCTTCGGCATGCTCAAGGGCGAGCGCCTGGGGATCATTGGCGTCAACGGCAGCGGCAAGACAACGCTGCTGCGCGTGGTCGCCGGCCTCGAGCCCCCCGACAGCGGGCGCGTCACCACGGCCAACGGCGTCCACATCGCCTACCTGCCCCAGACCCCCGAGCTGCCGGCCGGGGCGAGCGTGCTCGACGCCGTCTTCGCCGGCGAGTCGCCGACCCTGCGGCTTCTGCGCAGCTACGAGCATGTGAGCGCGGCCCTTGCCGCCCGGCCCGACGACCAGGCCCTGATCGAGCAGATCGGCGCGCTCACCCCGCAGATGGACGCCATCGGCGCGTGGGAGGCCGAGGCCGCGGCCCGCAGCATCATCCACGAGCTCGGCCTCGCCGAGCACATTGACGCGCTCGTCGGCACCCTCTCGGGCGGCCAGCGCAAGCGCGTCGCCATGGCCCGCGCGCTCGTCGACCAGCCCGATCTGCTCATCCTCGACGAGCCCACCAACCACATCGACACCGACACGATCGCCTGGCTCGAGGACTACCTAGCGCGCATCCCGACCGCCCTGCTACTGATCACCCACGACCGCTACTTCCTCGAGCGGCTCGTCGGCCGCATGCTCGAGCTCGACCGCGGCAGCGTCTACAGCTACCAGGGCAACTACCAGCGCTACCTCGAGCAGAAGGCCGAGCGCATCGCGCGCGAGGCCAGCGCCGAGGAGGCCCGCCAGAACCTGCTGCGCAAGGAGCTGGCCTGGCTGCGCCGCGGCGCCCGCGCCCGCACCACCAAGCAGAAGTCGCACGTCGAGCGCGTCTACGACCTGATCGAGCAGCGCCCCGACGCCGCCCAGGGCAGCGTCGCCATCGACCTCGCCTACGGCCGTCGCCTCGGCAAGCGCGTGCTCGAGCTGAAGGGCCTGAGCAAAGGCTACGGCCAGCGCGCCCTGATCAGAGCGCTCAGCCTCGAGATCCGCCCGGGCGACCGGGTAGGCATCGTCGGCCCCAACGGCAGCGGTAAGACCACCCTGCTCAACATGATCGCCGGGCGCGTGGCCCCCGACAGCGGCGAGCTGATCGTCGGCGAGACCGTGCATATGGCCTACTACGACCAGGAGGCCGCCGGGCTCAACGAGGGCCTGCGCGTAGTCGACTACATCCGCGAGGCCGCCGAGCTGATCCGCGGCCGCGAGGGCGCTCTGCTGGCCGCCACCCAGATGCTCGAGCGCTTCCTCTTCACCCCCGAGCAGCAGTGGGCCCTGGTCGGCACCCTCTCGGGCGGCGAGCGCCGGCGGCTCTACCTGCTGCGCCAGCTGATCGAGGCCCCCAACCTGCTGCTGCTCGACGAGCCCACCAACGACCTCGACCTACAGACGCTCACCGTGCTCGAGGACTACCTGGATGACTTCCAGGGCTCGGTGGTCGCGGTCAGCCACGACCGCTACTTCCTCGACCGCGTCGTGACGCGCACCTTCGCCTTCGAGGGCGAGGGCCGCATCGTCGAGTACCCCGGCGGCTACAGCATGTACGTCCAGCACCGCGCCGCCCGCCCCACGCCGGAGGCAGAGAGAGGCGCCGCGCGTCGCCCCGCGCCAGCTCAGGGGAAAGGCGCTGCGCGCCAGCCCGCGCCACCAAGGGCCGGCTCACAGGCCGGCTCCGGCGCCGCCAAGGGCGCCCAGCCCGCGGGCAAGCTCACCGTGTCGGTACTGGCATCGGCGCCGCGGTTGACGGCGACCAGCAGGAGGTCGCCGGTCGCCTCGTCGCGGCGCTGGAAGATCAGATGATCCTTGCCGAACACCAGGCCCTTGCGCTCGCCGCGCCAGAGCGCTGGGTGTGCGCGCCGGATCGCGATCAGCTGCTTTTAATACGCCCGCAGCGCTTCGTCGCGCGGGACGCCGGCGCCCGGCAGCAGGCCGCGGTCG
>JAAXUL010000626.1 GCA_013336035.1 Chloroflexales bacterium | reverse complement strand
CACGATCGCCGAGAGCTGGGTGCCGGCCCTGGCGTCCGCCGAGACGCGCGGGCGCGCGCTGGCGCTCTACCAGACGACCGTGGGCGCCTCGGCCTTTCTTGGCTCGGGCCTGCTGCTGCTCACGGGTATCGGCGGGGCAGCCCCGCGGGTGATCGCCGTCGTGGCCGCCATGATCGGCGCGGCGTTGCTCTGGTCGCAGCAGGCGCCGGCATCCGCGGCCGATCCGGGGGCGGGGCGGGCGCGCGGCGGCCTGCGGGGCCTGCTGGCCCAGGTCGGGCCGCTGGTGCTGGGGGCGGCGCTGCTCGGCGGGCTGTTCGAGGCCGGTCTCGCCGTGGCCCTGCCCCTCTTCGGGCTCGCGCTGGGCGCGGGGCCGGCCATGGCGGCGGGTCTGGTGACGGCTCTGGGCCTGGGCAGCCTGGCCCAGTACCCCTTCGGCGCCCTGGCCGACCGGCTCCCGTGGCCCCGGGTGATGGTCGGCACGGCGGCGCTGCTCGCGGCCAGCGCCCTGCTTATGCCGCTGGCCCACCGCTGGCCCTGGCTGCTCCTCGCCCTCGGCGTGGTCTGGGGGAGCGCGGGCGGCGGCCTCTACACCCTGGCCGCTATTCGCAACGGGGCGCTCTGGCGCGGCCACCAGCTGGTGGGCGTCTCGGTTGTGACCCAGTTCTCCTATATGATCGGAGAGGCGGCGGGGCCGGCTATGGGCGGGCTGGCCATTGACCTCTCGCCGGCCTACGGGCTGCCGGCCCTGGTGGCTGGCGCCGCCGCACTTGGGCTCGCGGCAATGCTCGGGGCCACCCGCGCCCCCGCCCGCGAGCCGCGGCCGTCGCTGGCTGCCCGGGCCGAGGTGCTCTAGTGGACCATTCCGTGCTGCGTGAGCGGGCCGAATCATGGGTTACGCATCACGGGTCATAGCATGACAACCGGCCGACTAGCCAGCGATGATCACGCACGCCGCAGAGGGCACGCTGGCGCGGGCCACCGGCGCGCCTACGGCCTCGGCGCCGGCGCCCAGCGGCAGCACCACCAGATCGCCGCTGAGCTGGTTTGCCACCAGGGCGAAGCGCCCGTCGGGCGTCAGGGCAAAGCTGCGGGGCCAGCCGCCGCCGCTGGGCGCGATGGTAGATAGCGTAAGCTGGCCATAGGCGTCGATGCTGAAGACCGCCAGGCTGTTGTGGCCGCGGTTCGAGACATAGAGCCGGCGCCCCGCCGCGTCAAGGTGGATATCGGCCACCTGGTTGTCGGGCGCGCCCTTGGGCAGCGTGGTGACGGCCTGACGCTCGTCGAGGCGGCCCTCGGCCGGGTCGTAGTCGTAGACGCTGACCGTGCTGTCGAGCTCGTTGGCCACATAGAGCAGGCGTCCGCCAGGGTGGAAGGCCATGTGGCGCGGCCCGGCGCCACGGCGAGCGAGCGCGAGGCCGTGGGAGGTAAGCTGCCCCGCGCCGTGCTCAAAGCGGTAGATCACCAGCTGGTCGAGCCCCAGGTCGGCGACGATGACAAAGCGGCCGCTCTGGTCGAAGATCGCCGCGTGGGTGTGGGGCCCCGCCTGGCGCTCGTCGTTGACGCTGCGGCCCTCGTGGTGGGCCAGGTCGCGCAGAGGGCCAAGGCTGCCATCGGACAGGATCGGCAGCACGCCGACGGTGCCGCTGCCATAGTTCGACACCAGCGCCCAGCAGCCGTCGGCGCTGATGCAGATGTGACATGGCCAGTCACCGCCCGAGCGCTGCTGGCCAAGCGGCGTCAGCGCCAGGGGCTCGCGCCGGAGGCGCAGCGCCGCCACACCCCCGGGCGAGCCGTCGCCGGCGCTGGTCTCGCTGGCGGCCAGCACGGTCGTGCCAGCAGGGGAGATGGCGAGGAACGAGGGGCTAGCGACCCCCGCGAAGGCGTCGGCATGGGCGAGGGCGCCGCTCGCCGGGTCAAGCCAGAAGGCGTGAATGCCCGGCTGCTCGGCCGCGGCGTAGCTGCCGACAAGGAGCAGATGGGGCTGCGGGACAGACATAGTCTTGATCCTAATAGGCGACGTCGCCTGCCCCTGTCGGGTGAAGGCGGCGCCTCAGGGCCTCGCTTTTGCTGGCTGAGGGGTAGACAGGCTTTCAGCAGGCCGCGCAGACTGTGGTACTCTGTGGGCGCCTCGCGCAGCCCGCAGAGCGCGCTACGGTGCGACAGCCGGCGGCGCCACATCGAGCGCTATTGGCCGCGCGTCAAGGTGGGCTGGGCATCGTGGTCCGGGTGGACTTGAATTGTAGCACCCCGGGTAGCAAAAGGCAACGGACCCGCCACGACGGTCAGGGCCACATCAACCTGGCCGCATACGCCAGCGCCCGGCGCGTAAGCGCGCGGGCTACCGCGTGACCGCGCTCAGGCCGGCGCAGTAGGTGACGCCTCTGCGGTATAATCGGCGCGAGCGCGTAGCACACCGTTGGCACCGCCCAACCAACGCGGCATAAGGAGCCCGGCCATGGTCAATCTGGCGCAGGCGGACGACAAGTACACGCCGATCTTCATCGTCTCAGGAGGGGCGGGGGCCCTGGGCAAGCATATCGCCCGCATCGCCCTCTCGCAGTTCCCCGGCATCACCCCGCCCGTGATAGTGATCCCGCAGGTCAGCCAGGTCGATCAGCTGCCCGCCATTCTGGACCAGGTGGCCCAGCGGCGCGGCCTGATCATCCACACCATGGTCGACCCTCTGCTGCGCGAGGCCCTGGTGCGCGCCGCGGCCGAGCGGGCCATCCTCACCATCGACACGATCGGCGACCCGCTCACCCGCCTGGCGGCCGTCTACGGGCAGTCGCCCCTGGGGCAGCCGGGGCTCTACCAGCGCCAGAACGAGGCCTACCTCGACCGGATCAAGGCCATCGAGTATACGGTGGACCACGACGACGGCCGCAACCCCCACGAGCTGCACGATGCCGATGTCGTGCTGACCGGTGTCTCGCGGGTGGGCAAGACGCCACTGAGCATGTATATGGGCGTGCTGGGCTGGAAGGTCGCGAATGTGCCGCTGGTCAACGGGATCGCGCCGCCCAGGCAGCTATTCGAGATCGACCGGCGCCGCGTGGTCGGCCTGACCATCGAGGGCGATGTCCTGGGCCACCACCGCCGCTGGCGCAACCAGGCCTTCCAGGGGACCGCCGGCCACAGCTACACCGACCCCGAGGAGCTTGACGAGGAGCTGCAGTGGGCGCGGCGCCTCTTCCGCCAGGGCGGCTTCGCCGTGGTCAATGTCACCAACAAGCCAATAGAGGAGACGGCCGACCAGGTGATCGCCCTGATCAGCCGCTACTTCGAGCACCGCCTGTCGGCGTAGGGCTGTGCGAGCTCAGACGACCGCGCCGGCCAGCACGCGCACAACGATCAGGGTGATGTCGTCGTGCTGCTCGGCGGGGCCGGCGTGCTGGCTCAGGGCTGTGAGGATGCTGTCGAGCACGGCGTGGGCCCCCTGCTCGGTGGGCGCCGCCACCACGGCGGCAGTCAGATTCTCGAAGCCGAACAGCTCGCGCCCGGGGGTCATCGACTCGATCACCCCGTCGCTCATCAGCACCAGGGTGTCGCCGGGGGCCAGGTGGGCCTGCGCCTCGCTGTAGCTGGGCGACGCCGCTGTGCCGATAGGGAAGCCCGCCGTCTCGAGCCATGTCGCCTGGCCCGCGGCCCGCCGGATGAGGGGCGGCACCCCGCCCGCGCCGACGGCCCGCAGCGCCCAGCCGTGCTGGTCCTGGGTGAGCTGGGCGTAGAGCAGGCCGATGTTCATGTGGCTGCGGGTGGTGTAGGGGCGCACCGCCTCGTTGAGGGCGGCGGCCACGGCCGCTGGTGCGCTGTGGGTCGCCGCTACGCTGTTCATGGCGACCACCACGCCGCTCAGCAGCAGCGCTGCCCCCAGGCCCTTGCCCGAGATGTCACCCACAGCCAGGCCTAGCTGACGCTGCATGCCGCTGGCTGGGTCGCCACCCCGCGGCGCGTAGCCCACGAAGTCGCCCCCGATCTCGGCCGCCGGCAGCACCACCGCCGCTATCTGCAGGTCGGGCATCATCGGCGGCGCGTCGGGCAGCAGACTTAGCTGCACCCGCCGGGCCAGGGCCAGCTCGCCGGCGCTGTCGTTGGCCGGCGGGCGGCCCGTCTCTCCGCCCAAAAAGCGGCGCTCGAGGATGCGCCGCGCCCAGTCGGGCTCGATCCCCACGCGCAGGGCGTGGAGCAGCAGCAGCTCGACCAGCTCGGGCACCCACCAGGCGCAGGTCAGAACCTCCTCGCGCCGGGCGAAGTCCAGGAAGACCCGCAGGCCCGTCTCGGCCAGGTCGCGCCGGCCCAGCAGCAGCCACGCGGCCGCGCTGTAGAGCTGGGCGGTTGCATAGTAGTAGTGCGAGCTCGTCGTGCTGTAGGTGGCGCTTACCTGGTCGAGCAGGGCCAGGCCTGCCTCCGGGCTGCCCGTGGCCAGCTCGACCAGGGCCAGCAGCAGGCGTGCGTCGGCGACGCCTGTCGTGGTGCTCTCGTGGCGCGCCAGGGCCAGTCGCGCCTCGCAACTCCAGCGGGCCTCGGCCAGGCGGCCTTGGCGCATCTGGATAAAGGCGGGGCCCTCGGGGTCCTCGCCCCAGGTGCCGGCCAGCTGATAGGCCGCCAGGGCAGAGTCAAGGTGGCCCTGGTCGCGCAGCACATGGCCCTGGGCGGCCACCGCCCAGCGCCACAGCTCGCTGTGCCGCCACTCTTCGGCCAGACGCCGGGCGGTGTCGAGGGTCTCGTTGGCGGTGGCCAGGCGGCCCTGGCGCCAGTAGGCCAGGCCCAGCTCGTAGAAGCACCATGGCAGGGTGTGCGCCAGCTCGGTGTCCTCCTGGGCCAGGGCCGCGGCGCGCTCGGCCGCCGCCACGGCGCGGCGGGTGGCGCCGCCGTAGTGGTAGGCCGCGGCGATGTTGCGCAGCATCTGGATCAGGCCGAGCCGCCGTAGCCACGGGTCCGGCTCGCGGTCCAGCTCGGCCAGGCCCGCCTCGCCCACCTTGATCGCCTCGGCGCTCTGCTCCAGGCCGATCAGGCAGATCATCTGCCCGAAGTACAGCTCGGAGCGCAGGTAGGGGCTCATGGGCCGGCTGATCGCCAGGGTTGCGGCGGCCACGCCCGGGGCGTACTCCTCGGCGTGATATTGGGTCACCAGCCACTCGGCCAGGGCCCACAGCTCGCCCTCCTCGTCGCCGGCGGCCCGCATCGCCGTCAGGGCCCCATCGATAAGCGCCGTCGCGGCCGCGAAGCGGCTGTGCAGGCGAC
>JAAXUL010001455.1 GCA_013336035.1 Chloroflexales bacterium | reverse complement strand
CCCACCGTCCTCTACGCCTCGACCAACAAGGTCTACGGCGGCATGGAGGACCTCCCGATCGCCGAGGGCGCCACGCGCTACAGCTACCGCGACCTGCCCCGCGGCGTCTCCGAGGCCCAGCCCCTCGACTTCCACTCGCCCTACGGGTGCAGCAAGGGCGCCGGCGACCAGTACGTGCGCGACTACCACCGCATCTACGGCCTGCCCACGGTCGTCTTCCGCCAGTCGGCGATCTACGGCCCGCGCCAGTTCGGCGTCGAGGACCAGGGCTGGGCCGCCCACTTCGTCATCGCCGCCCAGACCGGCAAGCCGATCAGCATCTACGGCGATGGCAAGCAAGTGCGCGATATGCTCTTCGTCGACGACCTGATCGACCTCTACGAGCTGGCCCTCAGCAGGATCGACATCACGGCCGGCAAGATCTATAACGTCGGCGGCGGCGCCGCCAACACGCTCGCGATCTGGGCCGAGTTCCAGCCCATGCTCAGCCGCTTCGCCGGACGCCCGGTCGAGGCCGCCCGCTATGGCGACTGGCGCCCCGGCGACCAGCCCGTCTGCATCCTCGACATCGCGAAGGCCGAGGCCGAGCTCGGCTGGCGCCCGCAGGTCGGCGTCGAGCAGGGCATGCGGCGCCTCTGGGACTGGGTGGCGGAGCATATCGATCTGTTCAAATGAATATACTCTGCGCCCTGACCTACTATCGCCCCTACACGAGCGGGCTGACGATCTATGTCGAGCGGCTCGCCACCGCCCTGGCCGCCCGCGGCCACGGCGTCACCGTGCTCACCTCGCAGTATGACCCCAGCCTACCACGCAGCGAGAACATCGACGGCGTGCGGGTGGTGCGGGCGCCGGTACTGGCCCGGGTTAGCAAGGGCGTAATCATGCCCACCTTCGGCGGCATCGCCACCGCCCTGGCCCTCCAGCACGACGCGATGAGCCTGCACCTGCCCCAGTTCGACGCCCCCGGCCTGGCCCTGCGCGGGCGCATGCGCCGACAGCCCGTCGTGCTCACCTACCACAGCGACCTCCTGCTGCCCCCTGGCCTGCTCAACCGGGTTGCCAACAATGTGGTCGACGCGGCCAATGTCGCCGCGGGCGGCCTCGCCAACCGCATCGTCGCCTACACCCAGGACTTCGCCGATCACTCGCCCTACCTGCGCCGCTTCCGCCAGAAGATCGTCGTCATCCCCCCGCCCGTCGAGGTGGCCCCCGCCACCCAGACCGAGATAGAGACCTTCCGCGAGCGCTGGAACCTGCGCGGCCCCGTGATCGGCATGGCCGCCCGCCTCGCCGCCGAGAAGGGCGTCGAGGTGCTGCTCAAGGCGCTGCCGAAGGTGCTCGCGCACCACCCCAACGTCCGCGTCCTCTTCGCCGGCCAGCACGAGTATGTGCTCGGCGAGGAGGCCTACGCCCGCCGGCTCGCCCCGGAGTTCGCCCGCTTCGCCAGCCACTGGACCTTCCTGGGCACCCTTGGCCCCCGCGAGATGGCCGCCTTCTTCCCCAACCTCGACGTGCTTGTGGTGCCCTCGCTCAACTCGACCGAGACCTTCGGCCTGGTGCAGGTCGAGGCGATGCTCAGCGGCACGCCCTCGATCGCCAGCGCCCTGCCCGGCGTGCGCCAGCCTGTGCACCAGACCGGCATGGGCGAGGTTGTGCCCATCGGCGACAGCGACGCCCTCGCCGCCGCCATCCTGCGCGTGATCGAGCTGCGCGAGCGCGACCTGCGCCCCCGCGCCGAGATCTCGGCGCGGTTCAGCACCGAGAAGACCGTGACCGAGTACGAGCGGCTCTTCAGCGAGCTGATGCGCTAGCCCTGGCAAAATCTATGCGGGCGCGGCCAGGGGCGCCTATACAGCCGCCCTTTCTCCATTGCTGCGCACCACCGTATGCGGGTATAATGCCTCCATGGAGGTACCTATGCCAGATACGACCACGTCCTCTAGCGACGTGGGCGCCCTGGTGGCCGAGGGCAACGCAGCCCTGATCGCCGGCGACTCCTACGCCGCCCGT
>JAAXUL010001454.1 GCA_013336035.1 Chloroflexales bacterium | reverse complement strand
CGCACGGCAGGCCGCAACCGTGTGCGGCCTGCTCCCAGACAGCTCTGAAACTGGTATCGCCCGTAGTATAGTGCCAAACATCGCCATCAGCAGTTCAGCATACCAGTGTCAGGAGGACAGCCGTGGAGATTACCAAGAGCAGCCGGCATTCAAAAATAACGGGTGACTTCGCCGAGCACCTCATTCTGTATTACCTCTCGAAGTATGGATTTGAGTGCGCACGTGTCGATCACACCGGAATAGACATCATTGCTCGAAATCCCAATACGAACGAATTGATGGGCATATCTGTGAAGGGACGAAGCCGAGGGACAGGAAAAGATGGAGAGCACATGGCAATTCGGAAAGACAATTTTTCGAAGGCTGAAGCTGCGTGCAAGGCATTTGATTGCGCGCCCTATTTTGGAATCGTGGTCGATGAGGTGCCGAGAACATACGTCTTCATTCTGCCCATGGACGAAATGCTCCTGATCAATCCTGTTGGAGACCGTGCAAGTGCCTGGAAGATGAGGCCGCAACATCTGGCACGCTACCGAGAGAATCCTAAGATCGTGATGTTTGAGCTCGACTTTTCGATCCACAGGTGGTTTCAGAACATTGAACCACAGCTCATAACCAGCGAAGGCGGTGACGAGGGAGGGGCTGAAGAGGATGCATGACATTGGCCGCCCTGCCGGAGGCACTGCCCAGCGCGAGCGTGCAGGCGAGCGGGGGCCACGGCAGTGGGGAAGCGCGGGCAGGGCATTGAACGACGCGCGTAGCGCCACCACTATCCACCCGGCGTAGGCACGCCGACGCGGGGCGCCCCTGAGGGACGCCCCGCCTTGTGCTGGTGGCTAGGCGGCGAGCTGCTTGCGCCGGCGGGGCTTGCGGGCGGGCGGCTCGGCGGCCGGGGCCTCCTCCGCGAACGGGGGCTCCTCGGCGGCCTCCTCGGCAGCGGCCGGCTGCTCGCTCGCCGCCGGGACCCTGCGGAGCAGCGGGGCGGGCTCGGAGCGGAGCACCACCACCTCGACGCTGGTGCGCTTGAGGCCCTCGCGGTCGGTGTACTCGCTGGTCTGGAGGCGGCCCGCGACGCTGATGCGCTCGCCCTTGGCGAAGCGGCTGAGGTGCTCGGCGCTCTCGCCGAAGGCCACCAGGCGGAACCAGTCCGTGCGCTCCTTCCACTCTTCGCCCTGCTTGAAGCTGCTGTGGACGGCGATCGAGGCGGTCGTGACCAGGGTGCCGGCGGCGGTGTAGCGGGCCTCGGGGTCGTTGCCCAGGTTGCCGACGAGCTCGGTGCGGTTGACGTTGGTGGCCATCTCAAGTCTCCTTTGTGTGCTTGCCGCTGCTGCGGCGTTCCGTTCGGTCCTGGCCCAGACGCGCCGCCTCCCCCGGCACTGGGGCAAGGGAGCAAGCCTACCAGTCTTATTCGGGGCAGGGGCCCCCGAAAGACGGTCGGCCCCTTGCGCCGGGGACGTGGGGTGCGGCAGACTGATCGGACAGGCCGTAACGGATGCCGTCACAGGCGAGTGCAAGGGAGACTGATGGCGTACGACCTGGAGCCGCACCCGAGCCGTGGCGCCTGGCAGGCCCCAAGGCCGGGCCGACATCACCACGCCCCTGGTGACCGCCGTTCGCCCACGGCGCGCAGCGGGCGAGGGGCAGCGGAGCGCACAGCCCGTTCCGCCGGTGGCCCGGCGAGCCGTCGGGAGCACCGCTCGGCAGGGGTGCGAGAGGGGGTGAGCGGGCCGCCCGACCAGCGTGCCCGGTCGCGAGGCTGCTCGACCAGGTGGGGTGCTCCGCTCGTCTGGCCGACCCTCCGCAGCGGCCCCGACCCGGCGCGGCTGCGCACGATGCCGAGGTCGCAGAAGCACACCGTGGTCGCGGTGGCCCCGAGCCGCAGGTCGCTCACGTTCCACGCCAGGACAGGTGCCTCCGCTGTGTCGCCAGGGAGGCCGGGCCACCTCAGGCGCGCCCTGCCGAAGATCGAACGGAGCCGGGCTTGTCGCTCCACGCTGCCGCAGGCGCCGCCGAG
>JAAXUL010000082.1 GCA_013336035.1 Chloroflexales bacterium | reverse complement strand
ACCGCGCTGGCCGGGGACTTTCGACCGCAGCTGGCCCGCTCGGCCGCCTGGCTGAAGGCCCGCCCCACGGCCGTCCCCAGCCTCGACCTCGTCCTACGCGCGCTTGCCGGCGAGCCCTTCGAGGTCGACGCCGCGCGGGCCGGCGCCCTCGAGGCGACCCGTGCCGCCGGGCTGGACCTGGAGGGCCTCACGCGGGCCCAGCGCCTGGGCGGCGACGTCGATGGCGCAGTCCTGACCGCCGGCACCAGCCACCTGCGCCCCGGCGCCGAGGTGCTGCGCCTGACCGCCGCCCTGGCGATCCTGCTTGACTAAGGTGGACGTAGCCCGCGGCTAGCCGCATACGCGGCTGAGGAGCTCTCGTGCGAACCCAGGAGCTTGCCGAGTCGATCCGCGTCGAGGCCCGCAAAGTCCTGGTAGGCCAGGAGGAGCCGCTCACACTCCTCCTGGTGGCGCTGCTCGCGGGCGGCCATGTGCTGCTCGAGGGCGTGCCCGGCACGGCCAAGACGCTGATGGCCAAGACCCTGGCGATGCTGCTGCGGGCCGAGTACAAGCGCATCCAGTTCACGCCCGACCTGATGCCCTCAGACGTGGTGGGCACCCAGATCTTCGAGCCGGCCACGGGGCAGTTCCGGCTGCGCCGCGGCCCGGTCTTCACCCAGGTGCTGCTCGGCGACGAGATCAACCGGGCCCCCGCCAAGACCCAGAGCGCCATGCTTGAGGCCATGGAGGAGCGCCAGGTGACGATCGAGGGCGAGCGGCTGCCGCTGCCCAACCCCTTCTTCGTGATCGCCACCCAGAACCCGGTCGAGTACGAGGGCACCTACCCGCTGCCCGAGGCCCAGCTCGACCGCTTCCTCTTCAAGCTGCTGATCGACTACCTGCCCGGGGAGGTCGAGCTCGAGGTGCTGCGGCGCTACCACCGCGGCTTCGACGCCCGGCGCCTCGATCTGGCCAACCTGCGGCCAATTATGGCCCCCGAAGATCTCGCGGCCTGCCGTGAGGAGATCGGCGCCGTGACGGTTGAGGACGGGGTGATCCGCTACATCGGGGCGATCACCCAGGAGAGCCGGCGCAGCCCCGACCTGATCCTGGGCGGCTCGACGCGGGCCAGCGTGGCCCTGCTGCTGACCTCCAAGGCCTACGCCGCCGCCCAGGGGCGAGGCTATGTCACGCCCGACGATGTCAAGGCGCTGGTGCGACCTGTCTACCGCCACCGGGTGATCCTGCGCCCCGAGGCCGAGATCGAGGGCCTGACCCCCGACACAGCCCTGGGGCGCATCCTCGGGCGCGTCGAGGTGCCGCGCTAGGCGTCGGGGTTGAGCAGAAACTTGATCGTCTCGGCCAGCACCTCGGCGCGCACTGGCTCCTCGACGATGGCGATCGTCCAGTCTGAGGCATAGGGCACCGACTGGAGCAGCACCATCGGCAGGGCGCTGGCGATCACGATTGGGATGCCGGCGGTTGTCTCGTCGGCGCGGAGGCGCTCGATCATAGCCTCCTCGGGCGTCTCGAGGCCGGGCAGCGCTATTATAAACAGGCCCGGCAGCTCGGCGGGCACGCTCGTCGGTGCGCTCTGTGCCACCGTAAACGAGTCGCTCGGGATTAGTGACGCTAGCCGGGCCCCTGTGCCGGCGTCACTCGCCACCACCGCTACTGGAATGGGCATTGCTCATCCTCGTCTTACTACGGACACCGCAGTTGTGCGCGGCATTGTAGCATAGGGCCCGGCTCGCTGCTACCGCGCTACTCCTCGGACTTGCGCGGCCCCATAATGTTAAAGCCAGCGTCGACGTAGAGCACCTCGCCGGTCACGCCGCCGGCCAGGTCGCTGCACAGCCAGAGCGCCGTGTTGCCGACGTCCTCGATCGTCACGTTGCGGCGCATCGCGGCGTGCTCGGCCACGTTCTTGTGCAGGGCGCGAAATCCGGTGATGCCGCTGGCGGCAAGGGTGCGGATCGCGCCCGCGCTGATCGCGTTCACCCTGATGCCCCGTGGGCCCAGGTCGGCCGCCAGGTAGCGCACGCTGGCCTCGAGGGCCGCCTTGGCGACGCCCATCACATTGTAGTTGCCCATCACCTTGTGGGCGCCGTAGTAGGTCAGGGTGATCACCGAGGCCCCGGGCGCCAGGATGTGGTCGGCGGCCTTGACCAGGGCCGTCAGCGAGTAGGCGCTCACCTCCATGGCGACCAGAAAGCCGGCCCGCGTCGTCCGCAAATACGGGCCGTTGAGCTCATCTTTGTTCGCGTAGGCGATCGCGTGGACCAGAAAGTCAATCTGGCCGAAGGCCTCGCTGGTGCGCGCCATCAGCGCCTCGATCTGCTCGTCGCTGTTGACATCGCACGGCTCGATCAGCGTCGCGCCAAGGCTCGCCGCCAGGGGCCGCACTCGTCGCTCGAGGGCCTCGCCCACATAGGTGAAGCCCAGCTGGGCACCCTCGCGGTGGAGCGCCTGCGCGATACCCCACGCGATCGAGTGATCGTTGGCTACGCCCAGGATTAAGCCCTTTTTTCCATCCATTAGCCCCATGTCGGCCCCTCCATTGGTTGCTCAGCGCGGGAAAACCGGCTCATCTTACCACAGGCCGGGTCAGGCCCTCGCGCTTCAGCGCCAGGTCGACAGAGGGGCCAGATCAGCCGGGCGCTTCGTCGTCGATCAGCTGGGTTAGCAGCCTGGCAAGCTCGCGCATCGACACGGGCTTGCTCAGGAAGGCCGAGGCGCCCGCCGCCATGCACTGCTCGCGGTCGCAGTCCCGCGCCAGGGCCGTAAGGGCCACGATGGGCGTCCGGGCCAGGGCGGTGTTTGTGCGAATGCGGCGCATCGCCTCTAGCCCGTCCAGATCGGGCATCAGGATGTCCATCAGGATGGCGTCGGGGTGCTGCTCTATCGCCAGATCTACAGCCTCGCGCCCGGTGCGGGCGGTGACCAGCGCGTAGCCTCGCGCCTCGAGATAGTCGACGCACAGCGACAGGTTATCGTCATTATCATCCGCCACGAGTACAACGGGCAGGCGCTCGGCCTTAGATGATGAGGAGCTGGGGGATGGATTATTGGCTGCCATGTGTCCTCCAGTGGGTGGTTGGTAGCGGAGCGTGCTATCTTTCTACGCCATATTATACGAGGGCTCTATGCGGGAAAGTTACAGCCTACCTATCACCTGGCCGATGGGCAAAAGCAAATATCTGACGGCGTATCTAAGCCTCATACGAGCGCGACCGGCCGATGTGGGCCATAAACTCGGCCCGCGTTTTCTGGTCGTCGCGGAAGATCCCGCGCATTGCCGAGGTGACCATGCTGGCGTTGGCCTTCTTCACGCCGCGCATGACCGAGCACATATGCACGCCCTCGGCCACGACCGCCACGCCCGTCGGCCCGAGATGCTCGTTGATGAAGTCGGCGATCTGCACCGTCATGCGCTCCTGCACCTGTAGGCGCCGGGCGAACATCTCGACGATGCGCGGGATCTTGCTCAGGCCAACCACTTTGCCGTGCGGGATGTAGGCCACGTGGACCTGGCCCATAAACGGCAGCATGTGGTGCTCGCACAGGCTGTAGAAGTCGATGTGCTTCACAAGCACCATCTCGTCGTAGTCGACCGAAAAGATGGCGTCGTTGATCAGGGCCGCCGGGTCGATGTGGTACCCCGCCGTCAGCTCGGCGTACATCTTGGCGACCCGCGCCGGGGTCTTCAGCAGGCCCTCGCGCTCGGGCTGCTCGCCGATCCCCGCGAGGATCTCGCGGACGGCGCCCTCGATGTGTGGGTTGGAGCTGAAGTTTACGCCCTCGAGCTTGCCGCGCCCTGGCACGATCAGCGCCTCGTACTCGTGATCGTCGAAGTCCGTAAGCGCGTGGCCGTTCCCATTATGCTTATGCCCATTGTTGCTGAGCTGGGTTGTCATTGCTGAACATCCTCTCTTCTAGACAATAAAGTCTCTTTACATAGTAAATAATTGCAAAACTTTTGTCAATGATTTGCGCGGATTTCCGCCTTAAGGCGGAGCCCGTATCGACAATCCTATCTAGGTGACCTACGCAGGCTACAGCAGCGCCCTCAGGCCCGCGACGAGGCGGTCGATGTCGGAGGGGGTGGTGTAGGCCTGCACCGAGATGCGCACAAGGGGGCGGCCGCGCCAGACGACGATCGGCACCTCGACCGCGTACTCCTCCCAGAGCCTAGCCTTGAGCCGCGCCGGGTCGCACGGGGGCAGCGGCACGGCGGCCATCTGAACCCACCAGGCCGGTGAGTCGGGGCAGATCTGCCCCTGGCCAGCGAGGGCGGCAACGCGCGCGCGGGCCTCGGCGAGCAGCGCGCGACAGGCCGCGCGGACGGCGGGCCAGCGCCGCTCGCGCTGGTACTCGATGGCGGCGGGCACGCTCAGGTAGGCCGCCGGGTCGGCGGTGCCGGCCCAGCCAAAGTAGTCGACAAAGGGCGATCGCCCCGGGGCTTCGGGCTGCCAGCCCCAGCTGACCACAAGTGGCTTGAGCAAGGGCTGGGCCTCGCGGCGGGCGTAGAGGAAGCCGGCGCCTTTCGGTGCGCAGAGCCACTTGTGGCAGTTGCCGGCGTAGAAGTCGGCCCTCAGGGCGGGCAGGTCGAGCTCGATCTGCCCGGGGGCGTGGGCACCGTCCACCAGCGTGAGAATGCCGGCCTCACGGGCGCGGTGGCAGATCTCGGTCACCGGGAAGGTCAGGGCGGTGGGCGAGGTGATATGGCTGACGACAATGATCCTGGTGCGGGGCGTCACGGCGCTCCAGAGGGCCTCGCTCACCTGGTCGGGGCCCTCGATGGGCAAGGGGATGGGCGCGCTGAGATAGCGGGCGCCGCGCCGCGCGCAGACAAAGCGCCAGGCGCGCTCGACGGCGCCGTACTCGTGGTCGGTGCCGAGCACCTCGTCGCCCGGCGCCAGCTCCAGCGCGCGGGCCACGACATTGACCGCGTGGGTGGCGTTCGGCAGAAAGGCCAGGTCGTCGGCTGCGGCGCCTAGGTAGGCTCCCAGGTCGGCGCGGGCCTGGGCGAGCAGGCCGCCGATGCGCCGTCCAAGGAACTCCACGGGCTGGGCCTCGAGCTCGCGCTGCCACGACTGATAGGCCTCGAAGACGGGGCGCGGGCAGGCGCCGAAGCTGCCGTGGTTGAGGAAGGCTATGCCGGGGCGGAGCAGAAACTGCGCGGCGAGTTCGGGCAGCGGGAGCGCCAGGGGCTGCTGGCTCACAGGGGCGCCTTTCAGATTGCGCAGGACCGAGCCAGGTCAGGCCGCGCGGGCGCTAGCTGTGCCGAAAGTGGACAAAGATCCGCCCGAAGTTGCGGTCGTCCTTCTCGATGCGGTGGTAGAGCGCGCGGATGTTGGGCTGGTTGAGGAAGCGCAGGACGCGCTTCTTGAGCTGGCCGCTGCCCTTGCCCGGGATGATCTCGACCAGCTCGATGCGGCGCTCGACCGCCTCGCGTATGATCCGGTTCAGCTCGGCATCGATGGCGCCGCCCCGGTTATAGATGTCGTGCAGATCGAGCTTCAGCTTCGCCATCGGGGCCTCGCAGCGCGGGCGGCATCGACTACCCGCGACATCATACCATAGCGGCGGGCCGCGCCACAGTGCCGGGCAGCCCGCTGCGACGCCCTTGCTCTTAGACAAGGTTCAAAGTGAGCAGGGGCCTTGTCTTACACTGGGCCGGATCGCTGCGCGCCTCGCAGGGCGGCCAGCACGCGCTCGGGGGTGAATGGCAGATCGCTGAGCCAGACGCCCGTAGCGGCGTGGATGGCGGCGGCGACGGCGGGGGCGAAGGGTACCATGGGCAGCTCGGCCACGCCGCGGGCGCCGTACGGTCCCTCAGAGTCGGCCAGCTCGAGGATCACGGGGGTGATCGCCGGCGGGGTGTCGAGGATGGTGGGCACCAGGTAGGTGCTGAGGCCCGGCGTGAGCACCTGGCCCGCCCGCATCTGGAACTGCTCGAGCAGGGTGAAGCCCAGGGCCTGGGCCAGGGCGCCCTCGATCTGGCCCTCGACCTGCTGGCGGTTCACCGCCCGCCCCACGTCATGGGCGCTGATGATGCGTAGCACGCGCACCAGGCCCGTGCCTGTGTCAACCTCGACCTCGACCGCCTGGGCCGCGTAGCCGTAGGCGTAGTTGGGCCGCCCGGCGGTGGTGACGGGGTCGAGGGGTGTGGTGGCCGGGGCCTGGTACTGGACAGTGGCGCGCGCTGGCCGCTCTTCGTTGCCCCACTCGACCAGCGCGGCGGCGGCGGCGTCTAGCACGGCCCGGCCGCCCATGATCGTCAGGCGCGAGGCCGAGGCCGACCCGGCGTTGGGCGCCTCAGCGCTGTCGTCGGCGATGATGCGCACTCTAGCTAGCGGCAGCCCCAGGCGCTCGGCCGCGATCTGCCGCAGGATGAGGTGGGTGCCCTGGCCCACGTCGGCCGCCCCGATCCGCACCTCGGCCCGCTCGACCGTGGCCTCGCCGAACAGCTCGACCGTCGCCGTGGCCTGCTCGGCGAAGCCGAACGAGTAGCCCAGGTTCTTGATGCCGCAGGCGATGCCGACGCCTCGCCTGAGGTGAGGGTGGTTTTTCTCCGCGAGGCCCTGCCCCTCTGAAGCTCCCCACGAGCGTAGCTCGGCGAGGCAGGCCTCCAGGCACGCGCGCACGCTCACCCCGGGCGGCAGCACGCTCTGGGTCGGCTCGACGCTGCCCTCGCGGTAGAGGTTGATCCGGCGCAGATCGATCGGGTCGAGGCCCAGGGCGTGGGCCAGGCGCGTGACCATCACCTCGCTGGCGAACTGGGCCTGGGGCGAGCCGAAGCCTCGAAAGGCCCCTGAGGGCACGTTATTGGTGTAGACGGCGTAGGCATCGACGTGGAGATTGGGCACCTCGTAGCAGCCGCTGGCGAAGAGGGCCAGGCATTTGAGCACCTCCTGGCTGGTCGAGGCGTAGGCGCCCCCGTCGGCGGTGGCCGTGGCCTCGACGGCGACGATGCGCCCGTCGCGCATGGCGCCCCAGCGGCAGCGGATGCTCACCGGGTGACGCTTGTGGTGGCTGAGGATCGACTCGGCTCGCTCCCAGACGATCGCGACGGGCCGGCCGAGGCGCCAGGCCGCCAGGGCTAACAGATGCTGCACCGACAGGTCCTCGCGGCCCCCGAAGGCCCCGCCGATAGCGGCGTAGCGCACCACCACCTGCTCCTCGGGCAGGCCGAGCACCTCGGCGATCTGGCGCCGGTCCTCGTGGAGCCACTGGCCCGCGCTCTCGACGACGATGCGGCCCTGCTCGTCGCGGTAGGCGACCCCGGCTTCGGGCTGGAGGAAGGCGTGCTCTTGCCAGGCGGTGCTGAACTCGCCCTCGAGCACTATGTCGGCGGCGGCGAGGGCGGCGGCGGCGTCGCCCTTGCGGATGGGGCAGTGGTAGACCAGGTTGCTGCCCAGCTCGGCGTGGACGAGGGGCGCCCCGGGCGACAGCGCGCCCAGGTGGTCGGTGAGGGCCGGCAGATCCTCGTAGTCGACGTGGACGAGCCGGGCGGCGGCCTCCGCGGCCTCGCGGCTCTCGGCGGCCACCAGGGCGACGCGGTCGCCGACGAAGCGCACCACCTCGCCGCAGAGGACTGGCTGGTCGGCGGTGACCAGGCCGTAGGCGTTGTGCGGTACGTCCGCGGCGGTGAGCACGGCGACGGCCCCGGGGACGGCCAGGGCGGCGGCGGCGTCGATGGCCTTGATGCGCGCGTGGGGGCGCCCGGCGAAGATGACCTTCAGGTGGAGCATGCCGGGCCGCACCAGGTCGCCTGGGTAGCGCGCGGCGCCGGTGACTTTGTCCAGGGCGTCGTGGCGCGCGACGGGCGCGCCGATCAGGGTGGTCACAGGCATATGCTAGGATCCCCTTACAGAGCAGATTGCGTCTAATGAGAGGGCAGCATGGCTGAAGAGCGACAGACGGGGCGGGCGGGCGTCGGGTGCGCGGCGGGCCTGGTCACCTTGCTGGCGGGCGTAGCGGTTGGGGGCTGGCTGACCCTCAGCATCCTGGGCCTCGGCTTCGACGCGCTGCTGCGGGGCGCCGCGGGCGAAAGCGCGACGCCCGTGGTTGGCCTGGCCGCGACGGAGGCGCCACCCCTGGTGCCCATCCAGGGGCAGGCGGCCCCCGGGCGGCGCCTGGTCTGGGACGCGCCCATCCCGCTCGACACCGACACGCAAGAGCCGGACCTGCTGGTGATCAGCCGCAACTATGACCTTGAGCCCTCGAGCGACAGCATCGTCTACTTCAGCCCCGACATGCACGCCGTGCGCTGGGAGAGCCAGCCCCTCGGCGATAACGGCAGCTCGTGGGTGGTGGCCTATGGCGACGAAGTGGTGCTGGTGGCCGACGGCGAGCGCCTGGTGGCCCTGAGCCGCGACACGGGCGGGCCGGCCTGGGAGGCGCCGCTGACCGACTCGATCGCCGACAGCATCTGCGAGGACTGTCTGCAGGTCTTTGGGGACGTGGTGGTGGCCCTGCCGCAGGACGGCCGGCTGCAGGCCATCAATGCGGCGACGGGCGCGCCGCTGTGGACGGTGCGGCTGCGCGAGGCGACGCGGCAGATTGTCGCTGTGGGCGGCAAGGTGGGGGTGCCCGACAGCGAGTCCGCCGAGTCGAACAATGGTGCGCTGTTCCTCTTCAACCCGCAGGACGGCAGCCCGGCGGGGGTGATCAAGCCCGCCTGTAAGGATACTGACGACCCCTACGAGTCGAGCATAAGCTACTACGGGCGCACCGGGCACGACCCCGCAGGGCGCACGCTGGTGTGGCTGGTGAGCAGCTCGCCCGTGTGCCTGGTGGCGTACGATGTGCGCAGCGGCGCGATCAGCCGCACCATGCTCGAGGATTTCGGCAGCAGCGACCTCTCGCCCATGCACAGCCTCTGGGCGGGCGACACCCTCTACCTGAGCGACGATGAGCAGATCATCGCGGTGGGGCCCCAGGAGAGCCGGCGTGTGCTCGTCAGCGAGGATTACGACCTGCGGCCCCTGGCGGCGAGCGAGGGTGTGCTGCTGGTGCAGGCCGAGCGCACGCGCGGCTCGTCTCGCCTCGAGCTGTGGGTGGTCGATCCGCGCACCGGCGAGCATCGCTGGGAGCGGGTGCTCGAGGCGGATGACCCGCTGGACTACCGCGGCGACACGGGTGACTTCACGGCGATGCTTACCGGCGACACGCTGACGTTGGTCGAGAAGCACGACGATCCCGAGGAGGTGGTCTACGAGCAGATCGCCCTTGCCGACGGGTCGAGCCGCGTCAGGGCCGTGGTGCAGGTCGATGACGCGGGCGACTACATCCGCGGGGCGCTCTGGGGGCGCGGCCACGTTTTCTTGCCGATCGACGAGCTGTACGCCGTCGAGCTGACAAGCGGGCAGACGGCGTACCGCTGGCCGTAGACGCCCGCTCACCCGTCACCCCCTGCCGCGGCGGCCTGGACGGCGGCGATGATCTTGCTGTAGCCGGTGCAGCGGCAGAGATTGCCGCCGAGCGCCGCCTGGATCTGGGCCGTGCTCGGCTGCGGGTGCTCGGCGAGCAGCCGGGCGCCCGCCATCAGCATTCCGGGGATGCAGTAGCCGCACTGGACGGCGCCCTCGGCGATGAAGCTGGCCTGGAGCGGGTGGAGATGGGAAGGCTGAAGGCTGAAGGCTGAAGGCTGAAGCCCCTCCACCCCCGCAGGCGTCTGGCCAGCTGAGGCCTGATAGGTCGCCGCGAGCCCCTCGATGGTGGTGACGTGGCGGCCGTGGGCCTGGGCGGCGGGCACCAGGCAGCTCATCACGGCCTGGCCGTCGAGCCAGACAGTGCAGGCGCCGCACTCGCCCTCGCCGCAGCCCTCTTTTGTGCCCGTGAGGCCCGCGTCTTCGCGCAGGGCGTCGAGCAGAGTCTTGCCCGGAGACAGGGCCACGGCGACGCCATTGACTGTGGTCTCGACAGCCTCGACCGCTGCTGGCAGACCGCTGCCGGCGGCCGGCGCAGCCGCGAGCGCACCTGGCGCGATATCCGTCGCTGAGTGCGGTCGGCGGTCCGCGGTCGGTGGTCTGCGGTCGTCCTTCGTCTCGAGCAACACCGGCCGCTCGGGCCAGCCATCGGCCTCGGCGCTGGCGGCGAGACGCCCGAGGGCCTGCGCGACGAGGGCGGCCACGGCCTCGCGCCGATAGGCCGCCGAGCCGCGCACATCATCGATTGGGTCGCAGGCCGTAACGGCCAGGGCGGCAGCCTCGGCGATAGCCTGGGTGGTGAGGGGGCGCCCAGCGAGGGCGGCCTCGGCGGCGCTGGCGCGCACGATCGTGGGCGCCACGCTGCCCAGGGCGATGCGCGCCTCGCGGACGACCGGCGCGCCCTCGGCGGCTAGCCGCCCGCCGTCAAAGGTCAGGACGGCGGCGACATTGACGACGGCGATGGCCTGGGCCCGGCGCAGGCCGAGCTTAAGGAAGATTCCTCGCTGGCCCGGGCCGAGCGCGGGCACGCGGATCTCGCGCAGCAGCTCGCCCGGCGCCATAGCGGTGCGGCGCACGCCGGCGTAAAACTGGCTCAGGGGCACAACCCGCTCAGCGGTGGCGCCCACGAGGACGAGCGCGGCGTCGAGGGCCGTGAGGGCGGTGATCGTGTCGTTAGCGGGCGAGGCGGTGACCAGGTTGCCGGCCACGGTGCCGCGGGCGCGGATCTGAGGCGCGCCCACCTCGATGCATGCCTGGGCCAGGGGCAGGGCCCCGGCCACGCACGCCGCCGAGGCGATGACATCGTTGTGGGTCGTCAGGGCCCCGAGGTAGATCTGGCCGCCCTCCTCGCGCAGATAGCGCAGCTCGGCGACGCGCGTGAGGTCGATCAGGGCGGTGGTCGGGCGGGCGCCGTGGCTCAGCTCAACCACCACGTCGGTGCCGCCAGCGATGAAGCGGGCGCCGGGGTGCGCCTGCGCGAGGGCGAGGGCCGCCTCGAGGGTCTCGGGCTGAAAGTAGGTGCTCCACATACCAGCTCTATCGGCTATAGCTTAGGCAAGGTTCACGGATACGGTATAGATTCGGCACCACTACAGCTGCGCGCTCAGGTGCTCAGCGAGCTGCTCGGGGGTGAAGCGCCGCTCGGCGCCCCAGTCCCAGAGCAGGTCGAGGTTACCGTCGCCGAGGGTGCCGGTGGGCCAGACAGCGGGCCACTGGCTGAGCCGGATGGCCTGGATGCTCGCCGAGACCGCGGCGCGGCCCACGTCGTCGCCGCAGATATGCCGGAAGGCCTGGGCGATGGTAGGGAGGCCCCACTGCTCCAGGCCCTCGACCGCAACGGCATTTCCCAGAAAATAGGTCCAGTCGAGCACATAGCGCAGCGGGCAGCCCGCGATCTCGAGCAGCTCGGCCTCGCGCTGGGGGATAACCTCCTCAGAGATCCGCTTGATCAGGCGCTTCTCGGTAAGGCTCATAGTCGTGCTCCTCAGGCGCTGAGCCGGGCGAGGGTATGGGCAAGCACGGCCACCCCCTGGCAGATATGGTCAGGGTCGGCGTACTCGTCGGGCCGGTGGCTGACGCCGCCGCGGCAGGGGATAAAGATCATAGCGGTGGGGCAGAGGCGGGCCATGAACAGGCTGTCGTGGTAGGCGCGGCTGACCATAATCTGGCGCGGGAGGCCGAGCCCGTCGCAGACGGTGACGATGGCCTCGACGACGGCGGGGTCGCAGGTGGCGGGCGGGTCGGCGTTGAGCAGCTCGAGCTGGTGGCTGACGTGGCGGCGACCGCAGATAGCCTCGGTGGCGGCGCGGATAGCGGCGAGGGCGTGGTCGCGCGGCTCGGCGGCCACATCGCGGACGTCGATCTCGAGGGTGGCGGCGCTGGGGATGGCGTTGACGGCGCCGGGCTCGATCTGGAAGATGCCGGTGGTGGCGACGGTGTTGGGGCTGCCGGTGGCGAGGGCGGCGTGCTCGACAGCCAGGGCGATCTCGGCCCCGGCGAGCAGGGCGTCGCGGCGCTCGAGCATAAGCACGGCGCCGGCGTGGCCGCCCTGGCCCGCGAGGCGCAGGCGCATGGTGGCGGGCGCGGCGATGGCGCGCACCACGCCGATGGGCAGGCCCTCGGCCTCGAGGACAGGGCCCTGCTCGATGTGCAGCTCGACGAAGGCGGCGTAGTGGCCCGGGTCGAGGCGCACGGCGTCGAACGGGCCGGCGAAGCCGGCGGCGGCCCGCAGCTCGTCGAGCGAGCGGCCGGCGGGGTCGCGCAGGGCCCGCAGCTGATCAGGGCCGAGGACACCGGCGAGGGCCCGGCTGCCGAGGCAGCCGATGCCGAAGCGGGTCGGCTCCTCGGCGGTAAAGAGCAGCAGCTCGAGCGAGCGGCGGGGCTGGTGGCCGGCGCGGCGCAGCGCGCTGAGGGCCTCGAGGGCGCCGACAACGCCGACCGTGCCATCGTAGCGGCCCGAGCTGGGGATAGCGTCGATGTGTGAGCCGCTGGCGACGGCGGGCAGCGCGGGCTCGGCGCCGGGCCAGCGCGCGAACAGGTTGCCGAGGGCGTCCTCGCGCAGCTGCAGGCCCAGCTCGCGGCAGCGCCCGCGCAGATAGGCCCGGGCGCGCAGGTCGGCCTCGCCGTAGACGACGCGGGTGACGCCGGGCGGGGGCGACTCGGAGCAGGCGGCGATGTCGTCGAGGTCGGCGGTGATCGCCGCCCTGCTGATCGTTAGCTCCATAGCCATAAGCGCTACTCCAGGGGATCTCTATTCACATCCTTATAGTAGATATAGCGCGCGGGGGTCTTGCCGGTGGCGACGAACCACTGGGGGCAGTAGGGGGCCATCCAGATCACATCGCCGGCCTGGACGGGGTGCCAGTCGTCGGCGAGGCGGTAGATGCCCTGGCCCTGGATCATGAGCAGGCCATGCTCCATAATATGGGTCTCGACGATAGGCAGGGTTGCCCCGGGCTGGAAGGTGAAGATATTGACGGCCATATCGAAGGCGGGGGCGTCGGGCAGCAGCAGCTTGAGCATGGCGGCCTCGTCGCCCATAAACGGCGCGCCCGCGACCTCCTGCTCGTGGCCGACGACAGGGGCGGGGGCGGGCGTGTCGGCGAGGGGCGTGTAGCGGCGCTGGAAGACGAGCAGGTCGGCGCCGGTGTCATCGGCCGCGATGCGGTAGGTGCGGCGCGGCGGGATGAAGGCGTAGCCGCCGGGGCCGAGGCGCTCGTCGGCGTCGCCCACCTGGGTCGCGTCGCCGATCGTCACCCTGACGGCGCCCGCGCGGACGAAGAGCAGCAGCTCGTCGTCGGGGTAGGCCCGGCGGGCGGCGGCGGCGGGGGGGAGGTCGACGAGGATCTGGGTGAAGCGGGCCCCCATGGCGGGGCTAATAACTACGGCGCAGGCGGCGTCGGGCCAGGCGGGGAGGGGCGCGCGCACGAGGCCCGGGGGCGTGATCAGGGCGTAGCGGGGGGCTACCACGCTGCGGGTGTGGCCGAAGAGGTCGGTCATGGGGCGCTCCTCGATCTCAATGGCAACGTGCGGTATCTTACCACATCGGGGCCCGGCCGGGGCGCCGGGCCGCGCGCTTTGTACTTTGACTCGAACGCAGGGCCGTTTTTGTATCGGATTGTGCCACGCGGCCTAGGACTGCAACAGAGCCGGGCGTGATATACTATAGACACCATGGGAGCAACAAAAGACAGAGGCCTGGACGCAGCGCCGGCCCGTAGGCCTGGTTGAAAGTGTTTACACTTTGGACAAGCCGGAGCCCACGGCTCAGGGATGGGGTGGTAATCCGCCAGCGCCGCTTTCGCGGTATACTAGGCGGCAGCGTACCACGGCGCAACCCAGGAAGCCGCGCTGTCGGAGGGGGAGTGTGTAGCGATGCTAGAGCCGGGCGCCATCCTCCAGGATCGCTATAAGATCATCGTGCCAGTCGGGAAGGGCGGCATGGGCTCGGTCTACAAGGCCCGTGATCTGCGCCTGCGCACAGATGTGGCTCTGAAAGAGACCCTCTTTACCGACGAGGTCTATCGGCGCGCCTTCGAGCTCGAGGCCCAGATCCTCGCCCGGATGCGCCACCAGGCCCTGCCGCGGGTGATCGATCACTTCATCGAGGGCCGGGGCCAGTTTCTGGTGATGGAGTTCATCCACGGCGAGGACCTCGGCAACCAGATTGCCAGGCTTGGCCAGCGCTTCGCCACGCCCCAGGCGATGCCCATGATCCTGCGCTGGGCCGACCAGCTTCTCGACGCGCTCCACTACCTGCACACGCGGCCTGTGCCCGTCTACCACCGCGACATCAAGCCGAAGAACCTCAAGCTCACCCAGAGCTACGATATAATTTTGCTCGACTTCGGCCTGGCCCGCGGCGGCATGACGATGGCCTTCGACGCGAGCAGCGTGGCGGCGGCGGCGGCTAGCCAGCGCAAGATCTATGGCTTCACCCCGCCCTACGCGCCGATTGAGCAGATGCGCGATGGCGAGCCCGACGCGCGCAGCGACCTGTACGCCCTGGCCGCTACGCTCTACCATCTGCTGACGGCGACCCTGCCGGTCGACGCGATGACGCGCATGGCGAAGCTGATCAATGGGCAGCCCGACCCACTGAAGCCGCTGCGCACCTTCGCGCCCCATGTGCCCGAGGCCCTCGACCTGCTGATCCAGCGCGCCCTGGCGGTGATGATCGACGACCGCCCCGCCTCGGCCCGGGTGATGCGGGCCGAGATGGCGCGCGCGCGTGGCGCGGCCACCCCGGTCGCTCCGCTCGCCATCCGGCGCCGTTCCGGCGATAATCGGGCCTCGCAGATCGTCGCGGACGGGAAGCTTACGCCGACAGCAGCCTAACCGCGAGACGCTGGGGGCCCGCAGAGACTACAATTTCACTCGCCCGGACCCATAAGACCCTTGATCGCCTGTTCGAGCAGGCCGCGTGACAGAGTATTCATGGGATGGGTTCCGTTTCGATGACAATCGCGACCTGGTCGAAGATCTCGCCCTTGCGATCGCGGTGACGAATC
>JAAXUL010001453.1 GCA_013336035.1 Chloroflexales bacterium | reverse complement strand
CGCTGACCATCGTGACGGGCGCGCATGTGCCGCTCGCGCCGCCGCAGGCGGCCGCGGGCCCGGCCAGCACCCGCGACCCCCGTGTTCGCGCGGAAGCGCCGGCGGCGCGGCCTGGCCCCCTGCCAGCGGTGGCGCGGCCGACGTTGGCCGTAGGCGACTCGATCATGCTTGGCGCGGCGCGGGCCCTGGCCGAGGCGCTGCCGGGCGTCGAGGTTGACGCGGCGGTCAGCCGGCAGATCAAGGGGATGATCGCGCTGCTGCGCGCTCGGCGCGACGAGGGGCGCCTGGCGTCGGTGGTGGTGGTCCATCTCGGCAACAACGGCTATGTCAGCCCCGAGCAGGCGGACGAGCTGCTGGGCGTGCTGGCGGGCGTGCCGCGGGTGGTGGTGGTCAACACGGCGGTGTCGCGTGCCTGGGCCGGGCCGAACGACGCGGCGCTCGCGGCGGTCGTGCCGCGCTACCCGAACGCGACGCTGCTCGACTGGCAGGCGGCCAGCGCCGGGCGCTACGAGCTGTTCTGGCCTGATGGGGTGCACCTGCGGCCCGAAGGGGCCCGGCTGTACGCCGGGCTGATCGCGGCGGCGGCGGCGCTCTAGGACGCTCGGCGCCCTCTATGGTAGAATGGCGCCCGTGACCCCGCCTCTGCTAGCAGGATCGCTATGGAGTCCCTCTCGACGATCGTCCGCCTTGGCCTCGGTGGGCTCCTCCTCGACCAGCGGGCCTTTCAGGCCCAGCGCGACACCCCCGGCGGCATAGGCCGCGGCGCCCTCCTGGTCGCCCTTGTCGCCCTGCTCGTCGCCGTCGCCGCGCTGATCGGCGACCTTGGCGAGTATCTGACCCAGCCCGACCCGACCCTGGCGAGCGAGACGCTCGCCAGCGGCCTGATGGCCATGCCCTGGTACGAGGAGCTGACGGCAAGCTCGCCCTCGCTCGCGGACAGCATCGGGCAGCTGCTCGCCCAGCCCGGCAGCCTGAGTCTGACCCCGAGCCCTCTGGCGGGCGTGATCAGCCTGGTCGCGACGCCGCTGCTCGCGCTGCTCAGCTGGCTCATCTCCGGCGCCATCATCCACATTGCTGCCCGGGCCTTCGGCGGCGGGGCGCCCTTTGGGCAGACCCTCGCATGTACCGCTGTCGCCTCCGGCGCCGGCCTGCTCGGCCTTGTGCAGGTGGTGCCCTACGCCGAGGCGATCCCCGGCTCGCTGCTGATCGCCTCGTCGCTCCTCGGCCTGATCGGCACCTACATCGCCGTGCGCGAGGTCCACAGCCTTCCGCCCTGGCGCTCGTTCTGGGCCGTCACGATCGGGCCCGTCCTGCTCACGGCGCTGCTGGTCGGCCTCTACTGCTGTGTCGTCTTCGTGTTCGCGGGCGCCCTCGCGGGCCTGGGAGGGGGGGCCGGCCGATGATGGAGCTGTTCAACGGGGCGCTGACCCTCAACCAGAATGTCATGCGCGGCCTGCGCGAGTCGCCCGACGCGGTGCGCCGCGGTTTCATGCTCGTACTCTTCGTCGGCATGCTGGTCGGCGCGGCCAATGGGGTCAGCAGCCTGATCCAGACCGCCACCCCCGAGCGGGCGGTGCAGTCGCTGCGCGCGCAGGTCGACCGGCAGATCAGCCAGCTCGTCCTGAGCTCGAACGACCCGAACACGCAAGAGCTCTCGCGGCTGATCAATGAGAACGAGGAGCCGTTCTTCGCCCTCTTCGAGGAGCTGCTGTCGCTGCCGACGCCGCTGCCCCGGCCGGTGGGCCAGGCCTTCCAGCTGCTCGCCGCGATCGTCAGCGCGCCCCTGGGCTACCTCGCCTGGATGCTCGCGGCCGTGGTCATCGCCCATATCACGGCGCGGCAGCTGGGGGGCCAGGGCCGCATCCAGCAGATGGTCGGCCTCGGCTCGCTCTCGGTGGTGCCCCACGCCCTCGACGCCCTGGCCTTCATCCCTGGGCTCGGCTCTACGCTGGGCATCGTGGCCACGGCCTGGGGGCTGGTGGTCCTGGTGGCGGCGACCTCGGTGGTCCACAAGCT
>JAAXUL010001452.1 GCA_013336035.1 Chloroflexales bacterium | reverse complement strand
TCGGCTGGCTCGACCACCTGCTCGGCGGCGTCCTCGGCCTCGCCCAGGCTATCCTGGCCGCCGCGGTTCTGGTCACGGTCATGGTGGCCTTCCCCATCGCCGCCTGGTCGGACGCGGTGGCTAGCTCAGCCTTCGCGGCCCCTCTGCTGCGCATCGGCGGGGTTTTCAGCGGCGTCCTGCCCGAGCTCTTCGGTGTGGTCGTGCGGGCCTCTATAGGGTGGTGAGCGCCGGCGTCAGCAGCCGCACTCTGCCTTAGCCGGCCGTGGCGTAAGGGGGTGTGAGGAGGCTGGCGCCCGCGATGGCGCGGTAGCTCTCGGCGTACCAGGCCTCGAGGGAGGCGAAGGTGGCCGAGGCTGCGGCGATGACGGCGTCCTCGTGGCCGGCGCCGTGCTGCTCGACGAAGTCCTTGAAGGAGCGCCACATCGTGGCCACCTGCCCGCGGTAGCTATTGAAGAAGGCCCCGCCGCTGGCCGGCCCGGCCGCCAGGGTTGTGGCCAGCTGACGGGCGATGAGCTGCCCCCCCAGCGTGGCGCCCTCGAGCACATACAGGCTGCCGAGCGCCGCCGATAGATCGGGCAGGCGCGGCAGGCCTGTGCACGAGGGCAGGGCCCGTAGCAGCTCGCCATCGAGGCCAAAGTGCGTGAGGTCAGCCTCGAGCAGCGGGGTCTTCAGGCGGGCCTCGAGGTCGAAGCCCAGGGCGGCCCAGTCGGCGGCCATCAGCAGGCGGGCCTCTAGCGGCGCGTAGAAGCCATAGTTGACCACCAGGGTCGTCTGGTAGATGTGGGGGGAAAGTGCCTCGCTGACCAGGCTTCGCGTGAGCGGGCTCCGCTCAAGGCGATCATGGTATGGGCGTGTTTCCTCGCGCAGGCGAGCCATTAGCATTGTCTTGCCTCCCGGAATGTGATGCCGTTCAGGTGGGTTAGGGAGACCACCTCATTGCACTATGATACATCGTAGTGCGCCGAGGCGGAATAGGGGAATGGGGTGCATATTATCTAGTACTGGCGAGCGAGGCGTACAGAGCCTCGTAGCGGTGCGCCAGCGCGCTAGTGTCGAAGTTGGCTACGGCGTTCGCCCGCGCACAGGCGCCCAGGCGCTCGCGCTCGGCGGGGTCGGCCAGCAGCGCGGCCAGGCGTATCGCGAAGGCCCGCGCCGTCGCGGCGAGGGCCCCGGTCGCGCCGTCGGCGATAATGTCGGGCGTGCCGCCCGTCGGCACGGCCAGGATGGGCGCGCCGAGGCTGGAGGCCTCGAGCAGCACCCGGCTCAGCGGCTCGCCCCAGGCCGAGGGGAAGAGCAGCAGATCGCAGCGGGCCATTAGGCGCAGGGTCTCGTCGTGGCCCGCCCAGTCGAGGAAGCGGGCGCGCACCCCGAGCGCAGCTAGGGCGGGCGCGAGGCTGCCGCGCAAGGCCCCGTCGCCCGCGATGACCAGGGTAAACGGCGGCAGGCCCGTGGGCGCCGCCTCGCGCAGAGCCTCGAAGATGGCCGACAGCAGCCCGGCGCCCTTGTTGGGCTCGAGCTTGCCGGCGAAGAGCAGCAGCGCGCCCTCCCAGCCGGTGGCCGGCGGGGTCGCGGCGATGGCGTCGTTGGCGGCGATGTCGACCATGTGCGCGAGGACGTGGACGCGCCCGGCTGGGACGATGCCGCGCAGGCGCCCGGCGATGTAGCCGCTGCACGCGATCACGGCGTCGGCCTGGGCCAGGAAGGCGGCGCGGCGCCTGAGGTGGGCTAGCATGTAGGGGATGGCCGGCAGGGCCGTGGCGCCGCGCAGCGGGCCGAGCCGCGCTACGAGATCGGTGGCGAGGCCGGGCCAGCCGGGCCGGCAGTAGGGCAGCCTGTCGGCGTGCAGGCCGGTGGCGAAGTAGTCCCACGGCCAGTGGTCGCGCACCGTGACCACCACGGGCACGCCAAGCTCGCGCCCGGCCATGACCGCGGCGGGGGCGGCCTGCACGTGCTGGGCGTGGATAATGTCGGGCGGGGGGCCGCGGCGGGCCTCGGCGACGATGGCGCGGGCCAGGCG
>JAAXUL010001451.1 GCA_013336035.1 Chloroflexales bacterium | reverse complement strand
TAGCGAGATGCTTCAGGAGGATCTCGGTGGGCAGGACGATTCGGCGCGCGCCGATCTGGAGCGGATCGCCGGCGCCGGCAAGCATCTGCTGGTGCTGATCAACGACATCCTCGATCTCTCAAAGATCGAGGCCGGGCGGATCGAGCTCTCGCTAGAGCAGTGTAGCCTCAGCCCCCTGATCGACAATCTGGTCGCCACCGTCAGGCCGATGATGCTCCAGCGTGGAAATACGCTCACGATCAGCGTGCCGCCGGCCCTACCGCTGCTCACCGCCGACCCGACCCGCCTCCAGCAGATCCTGCTGAATTTGCTCTCCAATGCGGCGAAGTTTACCCTGAATGGTCAGATCAAGCTTGAGGTGACGACGCTCCTGTATCCGCCAGATGCTGCCCAGCCTGAGATGCTGGCCTTTGCCGTGAGCGATACCGGGATTGGTATGACCGCCGAGCAGATCGCCCGGCTCTTTCAGCCTTTCGCCCAGGCCGACAGCTCAACGACCCGCCAGTATGGCGGCACTGGCCTGGGGCTGGCGATCAGTCGCTCGTTTGCCCGTATGATGCACGGCGATATCACTGTGCAGAGCTGCCCTGGCAAGGGTTCGACGTTCACGCTGTTCTTGCCCATGGGGCAGGGCGAGGCGGGCCTGCTCGACCGCGAGCTGGGCACAGGTGGCTGAACATTGATCTTCAGCCTGGCCCCCGGCCCCCAGCCCCATCGCCCCTGGCCCTGCCTCCTCAGCCTTTGGACCGATTTCGCAATTTGCCTGCAACCAGTCGCTGCGCTGAATCGTAGCATAGAGCGATACGCATCACTGGGGGGAGTGCAGGAGGGGGGAGCTGCTGTAGGCTGCCGTCTGCATTTCCGATAAGGAGCGCGTGCGATGGCCTCTGCCGAGACACCCCGCAAAAAGAAGCAAAACAGACGCCGCCTGATCCTCATCATAGGCGGCGTTCTTCTGGTGATCGCCGCCTGTGCTGGTGGCTCCTTCCTGCTTGCGCCTAAGGCACCAGCGACCGGCACCCTGCCGGACGGCTGGCAACGGGTGGCGGCCAGCAAGGGTACGATCAACTCGACCGTCAGTGCCACAGGCAATATCGAGCCGGCTGCCGAGGCCAAACTGCGCTTTAGCCAGAGCGGCACCATTACCGAGATCCTCGTCCACGAAGGCGATGTCGTCCAGGCAGGGGCGTCGCTGGCCCGCATCGATAGCGTCGGCCTTCAGCTGACGCTTGAGCAGGCCCAGGCCGAGCTGCGCCAGGCTCAGGCCGACTACGAAGAGCTGCTGGCCGGTGCCACTGCGGTCGAGTTGGCTGAGGCAAAGGCCCGCCTCCAGCAGGCGCGCAGCCAGTATCAGCAGACGACCACCAACGTCAGCCAGGCCGATATCGACGCCGCACGGGCCGACTTGGCCGCCGCCAAGGCGCGCCTGGAGCGGCTGGAGGCCGGCCCGGCCAGCGACGAGCTGGCCTCGGCCAACGAGCAGGTTCAGCGCGCCCAGAGCACCCTCGACCAGGGTCGCGTCGATCTAGCTGCCGCCAAGGATCGCGCCCGCGTTGACCTTGAGACGCGCGCAAATGCGCTCCGCAACGCCCAAGATGAGTATAGCCGGGTCTATTGGGAGAACCGTGAGCTTGAAGGTCAGCCGCAGGGGCTGACGCAGGCCCAGAAGGATCAAGAGAGTCAGACCCAGCGCGCGGTGAGCGACGCTGAGGCGGCGCTCAAGTCGGCTCAGGTGGCGTATGATCAGGCGGTACTGGATGAGATCACTACCTTGCGCACAAACGAGGCGGCGTTGAAGAGCGCGATTGCCAGCCGTGACAAGCTGCTGGCCGGGGCCAAGGTTGAGGATCTGGCCGATGCGCGGGCGGTCGCCCAGCGCGCCCAATCGAAGCTCGACCAGCTGACCGGTGCCAACCGGACGAGCGAACTCGCCGCTAGCCAGTCGAACGTACAGATCGCCCAGGCCAGCCTCGATAAGCTCACCGCCGACCCGAGCAAGGCCAACTTGGCCAGCCGCGAG
>JAAXUL010000625.1 GCA_013336035.1 Chloroflexales bacterium | reverse complement strand
GGGGGAGGGTGGAGAAGATCTTGAGCGCGACGCCCTGCGCGCCGGCGGGGCGCATCAGCTTGAGGCGCGGGCCGAAGAGGTCACGCACGGTGATCACGTTAGCTTCGAGCTCCTCGCGGTTCTTCCCGCGCACCAGGATCGCCACCTGGAGGGCGTGGAGGGTCTGCCCCTTGAGCTGAGCCAGCACCTCGCGGGCATCGTGGACCACCTGCTCGCCGCGAATATCGACCAGGTTCCGATCCCTGGCCACAATGCGGGCCGCGTTGTAGGCCATCTCGGCGACCCGCTGGGAGGTGTTGCGGTTGAGGGTAGCCACATCAATGGCGACGGTGATGTCGATGTTGAGGCTGATCAGCTCGTGGAAGAGCGTGGCGTTCCACTCGCCCGAGAAGTCGTAGCTGGTGAGGACGGCCAGGTAGGGCTGCCCGACCTCCTCCGGCTCCAGGTAGGTGAGCCGCTCGCGATAGGGGCCGGAGATGACCGGGGGGAGGAAGTCGATCTTGCTCACCGGGCGCCGGGTCACCGCGGCGAGGGGCACCCGGATGGACATCTCCGCGACATCGGCGGGCTCCCAGGTCATCAGGATGTACTGCACCGCCCGCAGGACCCGCTGCTCCATCACCTCGTACATGCGCACGGTCTCGCGGGTCCAGTGGATGCGCCAGAAGAGCAAGTCCACAGCGGCGACGAAAGCCTCCCACTGGTCATCGGTGGCGGTCCCCTGGAGGCACGCCTGGAGGTCGGGGCAGCTCGACTGAATATGCGCCGAGAGCTCGGCCAGCTCCCGCTCGCCCAGCTCGACCAGCACCTGGTGGAGATCGACGGCAGCGTGATCACGAGCCCAGGCATCGATGGCATCGCGCAGGCGCTCGGTGCGGAGGTACAGGCTCTCCGTGCGGTGGTACTGGGCGCGGATCGCCTCCACCGGCTCGTGCATGGGGAAGCGGGTCGAGTTGGCGATCAGGCGCATGGGGAACTCGCGCCCGTAGAAGAAGCCGCCCAGGTTCTCCTCGAAGCGGTCGATGTCGCCGACCAGGTCGATCGGGACGCTGGAGATCGCGAAGAGATGCATCATTTCCTCATCTTGTGAGCACAAGCGCATCGTCCGCCGGAGCACTCGCCGTTGGCGCAGTCGGCGCACCGACCGCCCGGCTCTGGGCAACCGGCACGACCGGCGCGCGCGAGATCGCGACCACGGGCCGCGCGCCCCCGCGCTGGACCAGCTCGATGGGGCCGCCGACAGCGATCACCCGGTCCTTATCCGGCTCCAACGTGGCGCCCGGCAGGTCGGCCGGGGAAACCCGGTCACCGTGGATGCGGAGGCGGAAGAGGCCGCGCGCCGTCCAGACCACGTGCTCGTAGAGCGGCAGCCCCTGGGCCTCGAGGGTCATCACGTAGCCCGCGACGGCCGCTGCCGCGCAGACCGGGACGCGAAGGAGAAGCGGCCAGTTGCTGGAGACCATAAAGAGCGGCAGAAAGGCGATCATGACGGCGACGATGCTCTCAAAGGTGAGAAAGGTGGCAATCTTCTCTTTCTTGCGGCTGGTCAGCTCCTCAATGATGCGGGCGGGCATGGGGCCCTCCTGCCCGCGGGATGGACTGCCACCCCGCGGGCGCTACGATGGTCCGTGGGCTCATCAGGGTGTGCTCGGCGGAGTCACGCCCCGCCGCCGCCGAGGGCGATGAAGGCGGTGATCAGGGCGGGGGCGAGGCCAAGCACGATGGCGCCGACGAGGATGCGCTGGATCCAGCCGCGGGCATTGAGGGCCCACTCGGGCATAATGCCGGAGAGCGAGTTCATGATGAACCAGACCGCGACGCCGAAGCCGGCGACGATCGGGCCAAGGGTCAGCATCTGGGCGCGCCACTGGGTGAAGAAGGCGATGATCGGTTCCATGGGTGCGGTCCCTCCTGGTCAAGCTTGAGAGAGCGGTAGTCGTCCAACGACGAGCACGGAACGGCGGGTGGGCATGCTGGGTAGGTGCGCTGGGTGGCGATCACCTCCTCACCGTGAGCTGGTAGCGGAGCGGCCCGATCTGGAGCACCCCGCTCTCCAGGGGAAGATCTATCGTGACGGAGCGCTCCGTCTGCGGCGCGAGCGGCTGCTGGAGGGCCGCCGCCGCGACATCACGCCGGCCGGTTTGCGTCTGGTAGCCCAGGTCAGCCGGGAGCACAACGAGCGGCGACGTGGCCGCGTTGCGCGCGGTGAAGCGCACCGTCATCGTCTGCTGGGACGGCGTCACGGCCAGACTCTGGACCCGCAGGCCGGCGCGAAGCACGCTATCGCGCGTCGGTGGGGGCTCCAGGGTCGTGCGGTAGCGCACGAGCTGCCCCGCCGCCGGCGTCGCCTGCCAGACCACGTCGAAGCGCTCCGATTGGTCCGGGATGAGATAGTCGAAGTGGATGGTCCCCTCCTCCTCACGCGTGCTGCTGGGCAGCGCGGCGCTGCCGTCGGCGAGTAGGAGCGTGGGCGCACCGGCGACCCAATCGCGCTCAGCCGCGGCGGCCTGCTCGGCGACGGTGACCTCGAGGATCTGCTGCCCCTCCGGGATAGCCGGGTCCTCACCTCGCCCGCGGGTGGTCATCGCGACGACCTGGAAGCCGGCGGGCGCAGCATCCCCGGGGGCCAGGAAGGGCTGAGGCTGAAGCGACTGGAGCGTGCCATAGCGGGTGGCATCCGGCGAGGCGTTGCTCGCACAGGGGGCGACGACCAGGTCAGCGTCCGTCACCCCCTGGCGCGACAGGGCGAACGTGCGCGCCGGCAGGCCGTTGGGGGCGTCGAGCACGAGGGCCTCGGCGACGGAAAGCTGCGTTTCCGGCACACACAGGCGGAGCGGGCGAGACGAGCCCTGGAGCCAGCAGGCCTGATCCGCCCCCTGCCGGCACGCCTCGGCCCAGCGCGTGGCACTCTCCTGGACCGGCAGCGACCAGGTGTGAGCGCCATCGTGGACGGCCACGACGCCCCACGGTGCCAGCGCGGCCCCATTGCCAGTCGCCGCGTGTGCGGTCACCGCACCCTGATCGCCCGGCCGGAGGAGGAAGAGCACCAGCGGGATGGCCAGCAGAGCCAGGCCGGCGAAGACCAGGTTGAGGATCATGCCGCGCCGGGCCTGGGGCAGGCCGCCCACGACCTGGTAGTCCGTCTCTGCCGGCGGGGCCGCCTCCAGCTCAGCCAGGTCGAGCCCCAGCCACTTGACCGCATCGGGCTTCCCGCGCGGGACCAGGCCGCGCCGATCATCCCGGTGGAGGCCGCGCGCCTCCTCGTGCAGGCGCGTCAGCGCCAGGCGCGCGACCTCATCGGGGTCGGCGCGCTTGACCGTGCCGCCGCGCACCTGGGCCTCGGCGTCCAGCTCGCGCTGCACCTGGGCGCGCTCCTGATCGTAGATCGCCTCGAAGAGCTCGCGCTTATCGGCGGGAAGTGCCAGGATGCGCTGCCGGGCCGCGTCGGCACGCTCGTGGTGGGCGCTGGCCCCCTCGAAGGGGTCGATGGCCTGGGTGTCGCTGGCAGCCGCGAGGATGGTCTGCTGGGCCTCCAGGTAGGCCAGCCAGGCCCGGTAGGACAGCAGGACATCCTGCCGGTAGCGTGCCGACTCACGCTCGTCAATCGTGCTCATGGGTGGGCCTCCGGGAGGGTGACCAGCAGCTGCTCTTGCCCGTGCTCGACGGTGACCTCAAGTCCCAGGGCCGGGAGCCGGATGCGCAACGCCTCATGGGCACCCACGTCCCGGCTCAGGCGCACTTCGCCCTGCGCGTTGGTCATACCCTCGGCCAGCACGTCGCCGAAGACATTGGTGATCTGGACGCGGACGTCGGCCAGGGGCTGGCGCAGATCCGGCGTCGGAGTTGCCACGCCGGACACTGTGGCCGCGGAGGGCGGGCGATCCGTCGCCACCACAACCACGCGCATGGCCACCGGGACGCGGGGTGCTGCCGGTGCCGGTGGAGCCGGCAGGGACGGGTCAAGCAGGGCGACCTCCACTCGCTCGCCCGCCCCGGTGGAAGGATTGCCGGCAACCGTGCTGGGAGCGAGGGCCGGCGGGGCCGGCTCCGCTGGCGCGCCTGGCGGCATGGCCGTAGGGGCTGCCCCAGGTGCAGCAGGAGCCGCCGCCCCATCGGTGACGCGCTGGAGGTCTGACCAGCGCACCCACCCGGGGAGCATGCAGGCGTCGGTGTCCACGCTGATCCAGAGCCCACTCACCGGGCCGCGCACGGACACGCGCGTTTCCGGGGCCAGCGTTGCCAGCGCGGCAGCGTCGGCCTGCGGCTCGCGTCGCAAGACCGTCTCGTGGATGATCAGCGCAGCGCCAGCAGCGATCGTCTCCTGGCTCCCCATGGGGCCGCCGCCAGCGGGCGCCCCTGAGGAGGCGCCACCCCCCGCGGCAGCGCCACCACCACCCGAGGAAGCGGCAGCCGCCGTCGGGGTGGGGATGCCGGCCTGCTGGCGGATGAGCGGCTCCAGCTTCCGCGCGAGCTCACTGGCGACGGGCGCGACGGCGAGGCGGTAGGACGAGCGTGCGTCAGCGACCTGGGGGATGAGCCCACCGTTGCGCGGGGCGACACGGATGCCCGCAAACCCATCGGCGGGGGCGGTCCAGGACAGGGCGGCAAGCATGCCGCCGGGGCCGTAGTCGTCGCTGCCGGCGACCGGCTCCGTGGCGCTCTGCCAGAAGACCTCGACCACCGTATCGACGCCGGGGTCCAGATCGAAGGTGGCGATGAGGTAGGTCACCCCGGCCTTGACGGGAACCAGCAGGTAGTCATGGTCGCCGCCCGGGCACGCGCCGGGGCGCGCATCGGGGCAGACCAGGGTCAGGTCGTAGACGACGCCGACGGCGATGGGGGATGCGGTCTCGAAGGACCAGTTGTTCTCGAGGGAGTCCGCGGTGCCACCGCTGCCGGAGTCACGATCCGCCGGCGGCACGAGCGTGCGGCGCACCTCGACGCGGTAGCTCTCCCCGGACACCAGGCGCGGGTCACGGTTCTCGACGCGGAGGGTGACCGGCCCGGACACCGCCGGGGCGAGGGTGAGCGAGAACGTACCACTGGCCAGGAGGGCCTGGCCCTGGCGCGCGGTCAGGTAGAGGTCCAGGCCGCTCGTCGCGCGCACCGTCACCACCGTCTGGATCGACGCCTCCTGGGGCAGATCCAGCAGGTAGAAGTCCTGGTCGTCCTCGGGGACAATGGTGAAGGGGCCGCTCACCGCGTCGAGCGGCAGGGCGCAGGGCCGCTCGGGCGTGTTGTTCGGCTCACACGCATCGGGCCGCATACT
>JAAXUL010000624.1 GCA_013336035.1 Chloroflexales bacterium | reverse complement strand
GAGGGCGAGGAGCGGTGAGGGCCCAAAGGCGCTGTGGATGCCGAGCAGGGCTGCTAGCAGCAGGGCCTCGGGCACGAGCAGCAGCTGTCGCCCCAGGTGGGCTAGCCTGACCATGGGCCCCACCTCTGGCGGCGGCTCGGCGGCGTGAAGCCCTGTGGACGCCTTCTCCTTCGCGTTCAGCATAGGGTGTTCCTGTGTCGGTGGTCGGGTTTCGGGCCTGTGTTTCTTAGTGTATGATAGGCTTGTGCCAGCCGCTGTCACATATCTGGCAAGGAAATTATGTGGTCGCATTCTTGCAGAAGCGCGGGCTGGAGCCGCAACAATGCCTGGGCCAGCGCCGTCCAATGGCCAGTGGCGACGGAGAGGCCGTCGTGTGAGGAGAGGAGTTAGCGATGCAACCGCGTCTCACGCGCAGCACCACCGAGTCGATGGTGGCTGGTGTCTGCGGCGGTCTCGCCGAGTATTTCAATATTGACCCGGTGATCGTCAGGCTAATCTTCGTGCTGGTCACCCTCACAAGCGGCCTCGGGGTCCCGGTCTACATCCTGCTCTGGATTATTATGCCCAAGGGCGGCGCTGCCCAGAGCCAGCAGAGCTTCGAGCAGGGTGCGAAACAGTTCAGCGAGGAGGTCTCGCTGCTGGGCCAGCAGCTTTCGAGCGAGGCGGCTCGCCTGGGCCGCGAGGTGCTGGTCGGCCAGCGACAGGGTCAGTCGCAGGCGCGCAGCGGCGGCGCCGCGGGCGCCAAGACCCCGCCCGCCCCGCCTGAGTATCGCTTCGACCCGCTTACCGGCCAGCCGCTGGGCCCTGACAGCCCGGCTACCGGCCAGACGGTGAGCCTGACCCCGCCGCCGGCAGAGCTGCCGGCCCAGTACGCGCAGCCGGCGCCGCGGCGGGCCCGTAGCTGGAGCACCCTCGGCGTGATCTTGATCGGCATCGGCGCCCTGGTCCTCCTCGAGCAGTTCGGGATAGATATGTCGCTGATCTTCCCGGCGCTGCTGATTGTGTCCGGCGTCATCCTGATGCGCCGCAAGCGCTGATCCTTGCTCGCGCCCACCCGCATTGCCGGGAGGGCGCGGCCGGGCGGCGGGAGTTACACGGGGGTTGCCGCCAGGGGCTATAGCGGAGAAAACAAGAGTTTACATCTTGCGTCGTCTGTGATAGGATTCTCGGTGCACAGCTGGTGTCCGATGCGCTAGAGTGAGGAGTAAGGACCATCGAGACAGGAAATCTTGCCCGGCGAATTGTCGATCTGGCAGAAGACAAACAGGCCCATGAGATCGTGTTGCTCGACATTCGCACACAGAGCACCATCGCGGATTATTTTGTGATCTGCTCAGCTGACAACGAGCGCCAGATTAAGGCTATTGTTGAGCATGTCGACGCGAAGATGCACCAGGAGTTCGGGGTAGCCGGCCGGACCGAGGGCTCACCCGAGACTGGCTGGATCGTGCTCGACTACGGCGACATCGTTGTCCATGTTTTCAGCCCGACCCAGCGTGACTACTACCGCCTTGAGCGGCTCTGGAGTAAAGTGCCGCCAGTCGTCTTCGTCCAGTGAGGATCGTATGAGCAAGCCGCCCCCACGACGCAGAGTTGCGTCTCGTCGGAAGCGTTTCTTTCTCTTCGCCTCTGGGGCTGCCCTGGGCAGCGCCCTCGGCCTCGTTATCGGCTCACTCTTGACCTTCTGGCTTGGTGAGGGCACGGTCCGCACGCTGCAGCGCGGGATCCGCCGCCTCGGCGGCGATGACGGCCACCCCCACTTCGATCTGCTGGCCCAGTAGGCGAAGCGCCCATCGCGCGAACGGCACGTCATTGTGGTGACTTGCCCATCCTGTGCAGCGCCGAAATATGGTCGGCGCTGCCGTGATTCCTTGGCCAATGATCGCGGGTAGCCAGGGGCTCGGCTCTGAGCTGGGCCCACGAGCAGCGGGAGGCAGCGATGAGCCTGGGCGAAAAGGTGGCCGTGATCACGGGCGGCGCGGGCGCCCTCGGCGGAGCTGTAGTGCGGGCCCTGATCGACGCCGGCGCCGCGGTGGCTGTGCCCTATCACCGCGAGGGTGAGCTCGAGGCCCTGCGCGAGCGTCTGGCCCTTGGCGAGGGCGCCCCCCTGTCGGGACAGTCCGTCGATCTTACCGATGAGGCTGCCGTGGCCGCGTATATTGCGCGGGTCGCCGCAGAGCGGGGCGGCATCGACATCCTCGTCAACATCGCGGGCGGCTTCGGCGGCGGCAAGCCGGTCCACGAGGCCGGCTGGACCATCTGGCAGCAGCAGCTCGACCTCAACCTGAAGACTGCCGTGCTCACATGCGCGGCCGTCGTGCCCTACATGATCGCCCGGGGCGGCGGCGCGATCGTCAACGTCGGTACGCGCACCGCCACGCAGCCCGGGGCGAAGCTCGCCGCCTACGCCGCCTCGAAGCGTGCCGTCCTCCAGCTCACCGAGGCCCTGGCGGCCGAGCTGCGCGAGAGCGAGATCACGGCCAACAGTATCCTGCCAAGTACGATCGACACCCCGGCCAACCGCCGCGGCAGCCCAAAGGCTGACTATAGCCGCTGGGTCGCCCCCGAGGCGATTGCCCGTGTCGTACTCTTCCTTGTCGGCCCCGACGCCCGCATCATCAGCGGCGCCCATATCCCAGTGTACGGCAAGGCCTAGATCTGAGCTGTCTACAGATCACAGAGAGCTTGTCCTCAAGCCATACGAGATATTAGAGAGGCCCTCTTCGATGAATCTCCACCCCGCCATGGGGCTCGACGGGACGATCGTGGCCCAGACGCGCCTCGGCGCCATCGATGGCCTGGCCGGCCGCCTGAGCTTCTGCGGCTACGATGTGCATGGGCTGGCCGACGGCGCTAGCTGGGAGGAGGTGCTGCACCTGCTCTGGCACGGCGACCTGCCGACGGCTGATCAGCTTGCCGGGGTCCGGGCGCGCCTCGAGGCCGAGCGCGCGCTGAGCGCTGACGAGCTGACGCTGGTGCGAGGCCTGCCGCGCGAGGGGCACGCGATGGACGTGCTGCGGGCCGCCGTCAGCCTGCTCGCCGGCCTGCACCGGCCTGGCCTGATGCGGCCCGAGACGATCTTTGACGATGGGCTGCGTCTGACGGCGAAGCTGCCCATGCTACTGGCCGCCTGGGCCCGCCTGCGCGAGGGCCGCGAGCCTATCCCGCCCGAGGCGGGCCTCGGCCATGCGGCCGCCCTGCTCTACGCCCTGCACGGCAGGCGCCCGGCCCCCGAGGAAGAGGCGGCCCTCAATACCTACATGGTGCTGCTGGCCGAGCACGGGCTGAACATCTCGACCTTCGTGGCCCGCGTGGTGGCGAGCGCTCAGAACGATCTGTACGCGGCGATCGATGCGGCGATCGCGGCCCTGAAGGGCGTGGCCCACGGGGGCGCCAACGAGCACGCGATGCGGACCTTCCTGGCCATCGGCGACCCGGCGGCGGCGCCGGCCTACGTCGATGCGATTGTGGCGCGCAAAGGACGCCTGATGGGCGTTGGCCACCGCATCTACCGCGCCGGCGACCCGCGCGTGCCGCACCTGCGCCAGCACTCGGCGGCGCTGGCGGCCCGCCCCGGCGCCGCGGGCACAGCCCACGCCGTGGCCGAGGCCGTGGCTGAGTACATCCTCGGCCACCCCTACTTTCAGGCCCGCGGCCTCTTCCCGAACGTCGAGTTCTACAGCGCGCCGCTGCTCTTCCAGCTTGGGCTGCCCCTCGACGCCTTTACCATGGCCTTCGCCATCGCGCGCATGCCTGGCTGGGTGGGCCATATCGGCGAGCAGCTCGCCGTGCCGCGCCTGGTGCGCCCCGAGGCCGAGTACGTCGGACCTGCGCCGCGGGCCTTCGTGCCGCTTAGCGCGCGGGGGTAGCCCCGATGCCTGCTGACTGCCATCGGCTGAGCCCGGCGGGGCGGGCGCGGCAGGTCGGGTGTGCGCGCGACTGCTCGTTGTCACCCTGGGGTACACTCACTGTATCGAGCGGAAGGATTAGATGGAGACGTGGCATAAGGGCGCTACTCGCCCTCGGGGATGTTGCCGGTCTCCTCGTACTCGCGGAGGGCGCCGACGGCACGCTCGAAGGAGTAGTAGTAGACCTCGGCGTCCCAACGACCGTTGGCCTGGTTCAGGCTACAGAGGATCTCGATCTCGGCCGCGCCGTCGCTGTAGACTGTCGCCTGGGCCAGCCAGAGGTTGTCGCAGCGCACCGAGTGGGCGCTCAGCAGCTCGCCGCGAAAGATATCAGCGCCGTCGTTGTCCAAGATCTGGCCGGGGGCCATCGCCGTCATCGTCCTGCCCGCCATCGGTCGCTCCTTCACTCACTATGTGTACGCCGTCACGCAGTGCAGGTATTGGTATTATATCGTATTCTTGGCAGGGCCTGGCGTGAGACACGGCAGCGGGGAGGGTTGTGCCCTCCCCGCCTGATGCGATAGATGTGACAGTGGCGTCTAGTCGTCGTCGGTGCCTGCCCCATCGTCGATAGTTGTTCCCAGGAAGGGGTAGAGCATACCCATGGTGAGGGCCGAGTGGGCTGCGGAGCCATCGCTAAAGCGGAATGAGCCGAGGACCTTCATATAGTTGGCACGCTCGAAGGCGGCGGGCTCTGCGACGTGGCGCTGGCTCATGCTGCCCTGCATCTGGGTGATCGACTCGTACTCGTGCTCGTCCATCCAGGTGCGCAGGTCGGCGAGCAGATTGCGGATGTGGCCGGGGCCATTGCCCTGGAGCAGGGCCGAGGCCATCATCGAGACCTTGGCGCCGGCCATCATGCTCTTGAGCACATCGTGGGCGGTGTGGACACCGCTGGTGATCGCGAGGTCGAGCGGCACGCGCCCGTAGAGCAGGGCGACCGCTCTTAGCGGCAGGCGCAGCTCGTCCGAGGTGCTCAGGCGCAGGTTCGGCACCACCTCGAGGCTCTCGAGGTCAAAGTCGGGCTGGTAGAAGCGGTTGAAGAGGACCAGCGCGTTGGCGCCGGCCTCCTGGAGCTGGCTGGCCAGGCTCGGGAGGGCGGTGAAGTACGGGCTGAGCTTCACGGCCAGGGGCACCGAGATCTCGGCGCGCACGGCCTTCACCAGATTGATGTAGGTCTGCTCGAGCTGGGCGCTGGTGATGGCGGGGTCGGTGGGGATGTAGTAGATGTTGAGCTCGACCCCGTCGGCGCCGGCCTCCTGCATCAGCTTCGCGTAGCGGACCCAGCCGCCTGGCGAGACGCCGTTGAGGCTGGCGATCACGGGGATGCCCGCCTCGGCCTTCAGGCGCGTGAGCTGCTCG
>JAAXUL010000081.1 GCA_013336035.1 Chloroflexales bacterium | reverse complement strand
ACAGCCTGGCCGAGTGTCTGCGCGCCACCGAGCAGGCCCTCGCCGCGCGCGATCAGACCAACGCGGCGCTCGAGCAGCGCGTGGCCGAGCGCACCCGCGAGCTTGAGCTGGCCCTCGACGCGCACAAGCTGGCTGAGCTGGCCCTCGAGCGCCAGCTCGCCGTCCAGGCTGCCGTAGCCCGCTGCTCGCAGACGCTGCTCCAGCCGGCCCCGACCGCTGATAAACAGAGGGGGCGGCTGGCCGACGCGCTTGTCGCCATCGGCGGCGTCCTTGAGGCCGGGCACACCGTCGTGATGCAGAACTTCACCGATCACCAGGAGGGGCTCTGCGCGCGCACGATTGCCGGCGCAAACACCGCTGATGGGCCGTTCGTCCCCCTCCACCCGGCCTCCCTAAAGACACCCTGGCACTATGCGCCCGCGGAGATGCGCCGCGCCCTGGAGGCCGGCGAGCCATGGGGTGGGCCTGTGGCCGGCGTGCTGGCCAGCTATCCCCAGCTGCTAGAGACGACGCGGGCCTATGGTGTCCGCTCGCTCCAGAGCTGCCCGATCTTCATCGAGGGGGCCTGGTGGGGCACGCTTATGTTTACCGACACCGAGCGCGAGCACACATGGGACTACGCCGAGCTGCCGCTGCTGCAGATGGCCGCCGAGCTGATCGGCACCGCCATCCAGCGCTGGCAGACCGAGGCCAACCTCGGCCTGCAGCTGCGCTACGCCGAGGCCCTGGCGCGCTGCTCGCAGACGCTGCTGCGGCCCGCTGAGAGCGATGCCGAGCGCCAGGCAAGCCTGGAGAAGGCGCTTGCCACGCTGCGCGAGACGGTCAGCGTGAGTCGCCTCTATATCTACCAGCCCCCCGTCGAGCTACAGGACGAGGTCGCCCTGCGTGTGCTGGCGGACTCGCGTGCCGCGGGCCTGGCGCCCTATCTCGAGCCGTCGCCAGAGCAGATCATGGATGCGCCCCGCGAGATGCTTGAGGCGCTCCACACGGGTCGCTGGTTCGGCGGGCCGGTCCCCGGGCGCTTCCCCAACAACCCCCACTTCCAGCAGTCGCTCGACCAGAACGGGGTGCAGGCGATCCTCATGGTCCCGGTCATCCTCGGTGGGAACATATGGGGCGTGCTCAGCGCTCTCGACCGCGCCGAGCTGCGCGCCTGGGATGCGCCCACCGTGCAGCTGCTGCGCACCGCCGCCGAGATGCTCGCCACCTTCCAGCAGGGCTGGGAGACCACCCGGGCCCTGCGCGAGCGCGAGCACTTCATCCAGCGGGTGACCGAGGCGACCCCCGATATTGTCCACGTCCTGGACCTGGCGACGCAGCAGAGCATCTTTATCAATCGCCCGCTCGCCCCTCTGCTTGGCTACGCCCCCGAGCAGATCGCCGATATCAGCCTGCCTACGGTGCAGCGGCTGGTGCATCCGGACGACTACGAGCGGTTGATCGTGCACTATGCCCGCCTGGCCCAGGCCGCCGGCCATGTCGCCGAGCTAGAGGTGCGGGTGCGCATCGGCGATGGGAGCGAGCGCTGGATCTTGAGCCGCGATCTGATCTTTGCGCGTGACGATGCGGGGCAGCCCACCCAGATCCTCAGCATCGCCCAGGACATTACCGAGAGCAAGCTGACCGAGCAGGCCCTGGCGGCCAGCGAGGCGCGCCTGCGGGCGCTGCGCGACGCCTTGCCCGACCTACTGTTCGTCGTGCGCGCCGATGGCACCTTCCTCGAGGCCTACACGCCGCGCCAGAGCGATCTGCTGGCGCCCCCCGAAGCGTTTCTGGGACAACCCATCGAAGCTGTGCTGCCGCCCGAGATTGCCGAAATGGCCTATATCACCATCGAGCGGGTGCGCGAGTCTGGTAGGCTGGCGCTGTTCGAGTACGCCCTGCCGCTGGGGCAGCGCGAGCGCATGTTCGAGGCGCGGATTGTGCCGATCGCCGGCGACGAGCTACTGATCGTTGTGCGCGACATTACCGAGCGCCGCCAGGCTATGAAGGAGCTGCTGCGGGCCAAGGAGGCCGCCGTGGCAGCGGACCAGGCCAAGTCTACCTTTCTGGCCCACGTCAGCCACGAGATCCGCACCCCGCTCACAGCCATCATCGGCATGTCTAGCCTCCTGCATGACACAGACCTCTCCCCACGCCAGCGCGAGTACACGGACACCATCCGCACCGGCGCCGAGACTCTGCTGACCATTATCGGCAATATCCTCGACTTCTCGAAGATCGAGGCGGACCAGATGGAGCTGACCGTGCAGCCCTTCGATCTGCAGGCGTGTCTGAAAGATACGCTCGATCTGATCGCGCACGAGGCCAGGCGCAAAGGGCTCGCGCTAGACTGTGTGGTTGACGAGACAGTGCCCAACGTGCTGTCCGGCGATGGCGGGCGGCTGCGCCAGGTGCTGGTCAACCTGCTAGGCAACGCCGTCAAGTTTACCGAGCGCGGTGCGGTGCGACTCACAGTGAGCGGCCGGCTGCTCGCTGAGGCTGGCTATGAGCTTATGCTAACCATCCGCGACACGGGGATCGGGATCGTGCCGGAAGACCTGCCATATATCTTCGACCCCTTCATGCAGGTGGACAGCGCGACGACCCGGCGCTTTGGGGGCACGGGCCTGGGCCTGGCGATCAGCAAGCAGCTTATCGAGCTGATGGGCGGGCGCATCAGCGTGGCGAGCGCGCCCGGCGCGGGCTCGACCTTCACGCTCGCCCTGCCGCTGACTATCGCTGAACCAGCCCCGGCTACGCTCCAGGCTGACCCGTCTGAAGGCGCCACGCCGGCGCAGGGGCGGCGCGTGCTGCTGGCGGAAGACAACGCGATCAACCAGGAGGTGCTGCGCCGGCTGCTGGAGAGCCTCGGCTACACTCCCGATGTGGTGACCAACGGGGCCGAGGCCGTGGCCGCGGTGCTCAGCCGGCCCTATGATGTAGTGCTAATGGATATCCAGATGCCCGAGCTTGACGGCGAGGCGGCCACCCAGCGCATCCGTAGGCTCGCGATCGCCGCGCAGCCCTACATCATCGCGCTGACCGCCTCGGCGCTGCGGGGTGACCGCGAGCGCTACCTGGCGGCCGGCATGGACGATTATCTCAGCAAGCCGGTGCAGCGCGAGGATCTGCGCGCCGCCCTGTCTCGGCCCGCCACACGCGGCGGCCCCGCGCCCGCCCCTGGCTTAGTCCCGCCTGACCCGCGCCCGGCGCAGCACGCGGAGGCAGCGCGCGCCACTAGCCTTGTGGACTGGGCAATGCTCGATCAGCTGCTCGAGTCGATCGGGGGGGCGCCGGCGCAGGCAGAGGCGATGGTGCTGGATCTCTTCCGCGTCACGCTCTCGGCCCAGCTAACAGAGATCGCCGCCGCGGTCGCCGCCGACGACCGGCCCCGCATCCGCATCCTGGCGCACAAGCTGCGCGGCGGCAGCCGGCAGCTCGGCGCGACCACGCTGGCCGAGCACTGGCTGGCCCTTGAGATGGCATTGCAGCGTACTGGTGAGCCCCTCGCCGAGATCCTCGACCGCGCCCGCCACGCCTACGACGGGACCCTCGTGCTGCTCACTGAGCGCCTGGGAGGACCGGCAAGCGCACCGTGAAGGTCGAGCCGTGCCCAAGTGTGCTCGCCACGGTGATCGTGCCGCCCATCAGGCGGCAGAACTGCTGGCTGAGGGTGAGCCCCAGGCCAATCCCGCCGTGCCGACGCGTGCTTGAGCCGTCGCCCTGGGTGAACTCCGCGAAGATCTGACCGATCTGCGCCTCTGTCATGCCGATGCCGGTGTCGCTGATCACAAATAGGATCGTTGAGTCGGGCTGGGGCCTGGGCAGCGCGGCCTGGGCAGCGCGCTGCGCCTGGCACCCGTCATCCCGCACCATCCGCAGCGTCACGCTCCCCCGCAGGGTGAACTTGCAGGCATTTGCCAGCAGGTGGAGCAGGATCTGACGAAGCTTCGCTAGATCGGTAACTACAACCCCAAGGTCGTCGTCGCCCTCTAGGGTGAGCGTGTTGTCGTTCTGCGCCGCCAGCGGGCGCGCGGCGGCCAGCACGTTGGCGACCAGAGTGCCGAGATCGACCGGCCCCAGGTGTAGGCGCGCCTGGCCAGCCTCGATCTGCGAGAGGTCGAGGATGTCGTTGACCAGGGCGAGCAGGTGCCGGCCGGCGGCGGTGATCTGCCCGATCTCGGCCACAAGCTTGCCCCCGCCCTGGTCCGCGACCTCATCGGCGATCAGCTCGCTGTAGCCGATAATTGCGTTGAGCGGAGTGCGCAGCTCGTGGCTCACCGTCGCGAGGAAGGCGCTCTTGGCACGGTTGGCCGCCTCGGCCTGCTCGGCAAGCTCGCGCTGGGTCTCGTACATCTGGGCGTTGCGCGCGGCCAGGGCGATCTGCACCGCAACGGCCCGCATCAGATTGGCGTGATCGGGCTGGAAAAAGCCCCGCTCGGAGTGCGAGAGCGTGATCACCCCCAGCACATGGGTCCGCTCCAGGATGGGCACCGCCATGGCCGAGCCTGCTGAGCCGCTTAGAGCCAGCCAGCGCGGGTCCTGGGCGGTATCATCCACGAGGGCGACCTCGCGCTGGCGGACGGCCCACCCGGCCAGGCCCGCCTCTAGCACGCGCCTGATGATCTCGCGCTCAGCCTCTGGCTGGACGCTGCCACGCATAAGGATACTCTCGAAGATGCTCAGATCCTCGGCGAGCAGGAAGATGCTGCCCTGCTCAACGCCCACCAGCGCGGCGGACACGTCGAGCACACCGCGCAGGGTCGCGCGGAGGGTGGGTCGCGCGGCGGCGGCCTGGGCGACGGCGGCCAGCCCGGCGAAGAGCTCTTTCTGGTCGCGCAGCTCGGCCTCGCCACGCTTACGAAGGGTGATGTCGCGCAGGACGATCAGGCAGCCGGTCCAGCGGCCGCGCCGATCAAGCAGAGGCTTGCGCCACACATCGTAGATGCTTGCGGCAGCCCCCGCCCCAAGGGTCAGCTCCTGGGCCGAGGGCCTGGACTGCTCGCACTGGCCGAGGAGCGCCACGAGCGGGGGGGCGATGCTGGCGAGGGGCTGCGCGAGGGCCGCGCTGGCCGAGGTGGCGAAGATCTGCTGCCCGGCGAGGTTGATGTCGGCCACACGCCCCTCATTGTCCAGCACAATCACGCCGTCGGCCATCTCTTCGATCAGGCGGTTGCGCGCCACCGGGATGATCGTGAGCAGGCGCGAGCTGTAGCTGGCCCAGGTACAGAGGAGCCCGCTGACCGTGAAGAGCAGCGGGGTCAGGTCGAGGTCGCGCAGGGGGCTGAGGCCCACCAGATAGAGCAGATTGCCGGCGAGGGGCACGAGCGCGGCGCCCAGCAGGAAGGCGCCCTGGGCGCGGTAGGCCGGCGCCGCGCGCCACGCTGCGCGCACCAGGAGCGTGCTGCCGGCGAGGATCAGGGCATAGGAGTAGAGGACGTGCACCCAGAACCAGGGGCCGTAGGTGACGGCGAGCATCAAGGCCTCGCCGGCGGGATTAAGGGTGGCCGTGGCCCAGATGAGGCCGTGGGCTTCGTTGGACCAGGCCAGGGCCAGCGTGAGCAGCGGGACGACCACCAGGGCCGCGAGGCGGCGGGGGTGAAGCCAGCGCTCGTGTCCGCCGTAGCGCAAGGCATAGATCAGCCACAGGAGGGGGATGGAGGCGATGGACAGGTACTCGAGCCTGGCCCACAGCATAATGTCGGCTAGCTCGTGGCCGGCGAGCTCCATGGCGTAGGCGGACGACCACCAGCCCAGGGCGAGCAAGAGCAGCGTGAAGCTGAAGTAGCCCCGGGTCCTGTAGTACATCGCCCAGGCGGCCAGGGCGGCAGTGAGGGCAGCTGCGCCGATCAGCATCACGGCGAAGAGGGACACGGACTGCGCGCTCATGAGCGTTTACCATAGGAAAGTGGTACCGAGCGACGTGGCCGGCTCTGCGGGGGGCAGCGCGGCGCCTGCCGCCGGCAGGGTGAAGAAGAATGTGGTACCCTCGCCCGAAGCGCTCTCGAACCAGATCTGGCCGCCCTGGAGCTTCACCAGGTGCCGGGTGATGTTGAGCCCCAGCCCGGTGCCCGGCTCCGCGCCGATGCGAGCCTCGGACGAGCGGAAGAAGGGCTCGAAGATCCGCCCCTGCTCGGCCGCGGGGATGCCGATGCCGCTGTCGCGCACGGCCACCTGGATCAGGTTCGCATCAGCCCGCCGGGCGCTGAGCGTGATCGTCCCCGGCGCCGAGGTGTACTTGATGGCGTTGCTGAGCAGGTTGGTCAGGATCTGGACGAGCCGCACCTCGTCAGCCACGATGTGCGGCAGATTGGCAGGGAGGTCGACGCTCAGGCGGTGCTGTTTATCCGCGATCAGCTTGCGCACCGAGTCGCAGGCGGCCTCTACCGCTACGCCGAGAGAGGTCGGCGCTGGCGCAAGGTGCAGGTGGCCAGACTCGATCTGCGAGATGTCCGTGAGGTCTGCGAGCAGCGTCTTCATCAGGCCGGCCAGGTTGCGGACCGCGCGCATGCACTCGCCCTGGAGCTCATTGAGCGGTCCGACCGTCTCTAGCAGCAGCATGTCGGTGTAGCCGGCAATCCCGGTGAGTGGGTTCTTCAGCTCGTGCGAGACCATCGAGACAAAGGCGCCCTTAGCCCGATTGGCGGCCTCGGCGGCCGCGTAGGCGGCCTGCTCGCTGTCGTGCAGGCGCTTGCGCTCCAGGCAAGATTCGACGCGGGCCTCGAGCAGCACCCGCTCGACCGGCTTAAAGAGGAAATCCTCCGCGCCAAGGGTGACACAGCGGGCTATGCTTGCGATGTCGTCAAGCGCCGAGACGACCACCACCGGCAGGTGCCGCAGCGCGGGGTCGGCCTTCATGACGGCGAGGGCCTCGAAGCCATTCATGACGGGCATCATGATATCGAGCATGATCAGATCGACCGGCTGGGCGCGCAGCAGCTCGATAGCCTCGCGCCCATCCTCCGCGAGCACGACGCGATGCCCCAGCCGTACAAGCTGGCGCTCCAGCACCAGCCGGTTCGTCGGGACGTCGTCGACCACAAGGATTGTGGCAGGCTGCGCTACCGTGTCCGCCATCGTTGCTTCCTCTCGTTTCGTTCGCAGAAGCTAGGCACCTTGCATTAGTAGACGGCGCGCGAGACGTTCGCCGCCAACCAGCTCAGCCAGATGGCGCAGCTGATGATCCTCGTAGGCCTGGTTAAAGACGGCCACATCCAGGGCCAGCACCTTGCGGAAGGCCGTCGCCGCCTGGCCGGGGCGCGGGCTCTGGCTGAGTACCGCCTCGCTGAAGGACAGCACCACGTCGAGCATGGCCAGGGGGTAGCGCACGGGCAGGCCGATACGGGCGTGGATCTGGCCGATAATGATGCGACGACGGGCATAGTCCACGTTGTACTGGCCCGAGAAGAGCTCGACGAACCACTCGGCGACCATTGCGTGCAGACGCTCCATAGCGCTGCCGCGCAGGTACTCGGCCGTGGCCTCGTGCTTAAAGAGCCGCTCGTAGAAGGCCTCGACCATCGCCGGGGCCACCTCGGCGGCGGCGTCCGCCAGGTCGCCGAGCAGCGCGTGCTCGACAGGGCTCAGGTCGAGCAGGGTAACCAGCTCATCAAGCACCGCCTCGTCTTTCACTTGCCAGCTTGATCGGTCAGTGGTCATTATGAACGCTCCTCATCAAATGGTAGGGCCGCAGTGATTGCAGCCCTACTCCTGTGCGCGACAGTGGCACCCTAGCTCGCGAGGCCGTTCATCGCGGCGGCGACCGCGCCGCCCGCATCACGGGCCTCCAGGCGGACCATGCCCAGGTTTGCGCCCTGGCGCAGAGTCAGCGAGAGCACGATCGTGGGCGAGATCGGCATCACCAGCAGGTAGCCGTGGGACGAGCGCACGATCACCTCCTCTGCCGCGCCGATCTTCAGCTCGCCCGTCACGCGCGAGGTGACGCCCTGCATCGTGGCCGTGATCGCGCCCACTCGATCGATGTTCGACTCGCTGCTCATGTGGTAGGCCATCACGATGCCGTCGCTGCCGACTACCACCGCGCCGGAAATATCTGCCGAATTGCCCCCCACCAGGCGGGCAAGGATCTCCTTGAGCTGCTCCGAACGACTCATCATGATCATTAGGTCCTTTCTTGGCTGACGCTGCATCAGATCTACGCGGCCCGGTTGGTGCTCGCGTGGCTATCCCTGACACTCAGGGCCTCAATACGCTCGAGGAGTTCGAAGAGCACGGCGTGCACCGCCCCCATGTCGCGGGCGACACACGGCCGCACCGGGATGCTCATGGGCAGCCCGAGCCGCCGGTGGATATACTCGGGCGGGAGGGCGCTAGGGTCATCCTGCTTGTTGGCGGCCACCACAAAGGGCGCCGGGGTGATGTAGGCAAAGCGCCGGATCAGGTTGCTGGCCGCCCGAAAATCGGCCGGCCGGCAGCTGTCCACCAGCACCACGTAGCCCAGACAGCCGATCGCGAGCTGCTCCCACAGAAAATCGAAGCGCTCCTGCCCCGGCGTGCCGAAGAGGAACAGCTTGTGCCGATCGTCGAGCCGCAGGGTGCCGAAGTCGAGCCCGACCGTCGTGTGCGTCTTAATGGCGCGCTCGCCGGGGTCGGTCACGGGCACCTCCGTCTCCACGGGCTCGATCTCGCTGGCGTTCCTGATAAACTGGGACTTGCCGGCCGCGTAGGTCCCGGTGACGACTATCTTGTAGTTCGGCATGGCTTAGGCACCTACGGCGAGCTGCTGGAGCCGACGTCTGATCGCTCGTGTGAGATTGGTGATGGGGGCGTTACCCTCGGCGTGGCTCGCGGCTGATCTGGGCGGCTCGACCGTAAGCTGGCGCTGCGGCAGGTCGGCCAGCGGGACGCACATGATCAGGCCGCAGGCGATCAGGTGGTCCACGATCATCAGCACCTTCGCCTGCGGCAGCCTGGTCTGCGCCGCCACCTGCTGGGCGGTGGCCTGCTGCCCGATGCGGGTCAGCACCATCCACTCCTCCACGCTCAGCCGGATGTACTCGTTGGTCCCCGCCATCTGAGGCAAGATACACAGGGGGGTCTGCAAGGTCAGCTCGCCCGGGGCTGGGGGCCGCGCCTCGGCCCTGCGGCGCTGCAACGCCTCGATGATCAGATCGCTGGTCGAGCGCCTGATAGTGATCGGGTAGCTCCCTCTCACCGAGTCGGGGTTGTAGCGAAAATGACCGTCGGCCCACGTGAAGAGCTGGAAGATGGCCTCTTCCCCGGCGTGCTGCGGGCGCATAGCCGGCTTGTGCAGCACCACGGCACTGACAACCTGGCCCTCCAAGAGCCAGATCAGCGCCCACTCCACCTCGTTCCAGAGCATTAGCTTGCCGCTACGCGCGCTGCGCTGAAAGACGCGCAGCAGGTCGAGCATCGGCATATCAGTCAGCTTGCCTTCGAGCCCCATGATCCCCCCTCGTAAAATATCCTAATAGATCTGCGCGGCGGCCCCAGCTCGCGGTGCGCCCTCTGTATACACCGCGCTCGCCGGGGCCGCCGCCTCGGGCCGAAGTAGCCCCTCTGTTGCCACCTGCTCTAGCCTCCATCATAGGGAGCACGCCCATGATGGTCTATGCGATCTGCGTAGCGATTGCGGTCAAGCTCCTGTGATTCCGAGATGTGCTCCCAGATCTGCTCGCCCAGAGAGAGGCCCCGCTCTTGTGCTACACTGTTGATCCAGCAAAGGGTGCATCTGCGCGTGGTGATGGAGATCCTCGGCCACAAGCATTCCGCATCAGGAAGCCGTCAGAGAGGAATGATCCCGTGACCGACACGAAAGTTATCTACTCGATGATCCGGGTGGGCAAAGTGATCCCACCCAACCGCGAGGTGCTGAAGAACATCAGCCTCTCGTACTTCTACGGCGCCAAGATCGGCGTCATCGGCGCCAACGGCTCCGGCAAGAGCACCCTGCTGCGCATTCTTGCCGGCGTCGACAAGGACTTCAACGGCGAGACCGTGATCGCCTCCGGCTACACCGTCGGCTTCCTCGAGCAGGAGCCCCAGCTCGACAACAGCAAGACCGTCCGCGAGATCGTCGAAGAGGGCATGGCCGAGATCGTAGCGATTATGAAGCGCTACGACGCCATCTCCGAGCAGTTCTCGGACCCTGACGCCGACTACGACGCGCTGATCGCCGAGCAGGGCGAGCTCCAGGAGAAGATCGACCACGTTGATGGCTGGAACCTCGACAGCAAGCTCGACCTGGCCATGGACGCGCTGCGCTGCCCGCCCGGCGACACCCCGATCAGCATCCTCTCGGGCGGCGAGCGGCGCCGCGTCGCCCTCTGCCGCCTGCTGCTGCAGACCCCCGACATCCTGCTGCTCGACGAGCCCACCAACCACCTCGACGCCGAGTCGGTCGCCTGGCTCGAGCGCCACCTCCAGGAGTACAAGGGCACCGTGATCGCCGTGACCCACGACCGCCATTTCCTCAACACGGTGGCCGCGTGGATCCTCGAGCTCGAGCGCGGCCATGGCATCCCCTGGCGCGGCAACTACTCGAGCTGGCTCGAGCAGAAGAAGCAGAGGGTCGCCGAGAGCGAGAAGCAGGAGAGCACACGCCAGAAGGCCCTCCAGCACGAGCTCGACTGGATCAATATGGCCCCCAAGGGCCGCCACGCCAAGTCGAAGGCCCGCATCACCGCCTACGAGAAGCTGCTCAACGACAGCCAGGAGCAGAAGGACCGCGAGCTCGAGATCTTCATCCCGCCCGGCCCCCGCCTGGGCGATGTGGTGATCCGCGCCAACGGCCTCGTCAAGGCCTACGGCGACAGGCTGCTCTACGAGAGCCTGAGCTTCGACCTGCCCCCCGGCGGCATCGTCGGCATCGTCGGGCCAAACGGCGCCGGCAAGACCACGCTCTTCCGCATGATCGTCGGCCAGGAGAAGCCGGACGACGGCGCGCTCAGCATCGGCTCTACGGTCAAGCTCGGCTATGTCGACCAGAGCCGCGACACCCTTGATGCGAAGAAGACCGTCTGGGAGGAAATCTCCGAGGGCAACGACATCATCGTCCTCGGCGGCAGGCAGGTGAACTCGCGCGCCTACTGCGCCCGCTTCAACTTCACCGGCTCGGACCAGCAGAAGCTCGTCGGCAGCCTCTCGGGCGGCGAGCGCAACCGCGTCCACCTGGCCAAGGTGCTCAAGTCGGGCGCCAACGTGCTGCTGCTCGACGAGCCCACCAACGACCTCGACGTCCACACTCTGCGCGCCCTCGAGGAGGGCCTCGAGAGCTTCGCCGGCTGCGCGGTGATCATCTCGCACGACCGCTGGTTCCTCGACCGGGTCGCCACCCACATCCTCGCCTTCGAGAACGACAGCCAGGCCGTCTGGTTCCCCGGCAGCTACTCCGAGTACGAGGCCGACTTCCACAAGCGCAAGGGCTCGTCCGCCGACCAGCCGCACCGCGTGGTGTACAAGAAGCTGGTGCGCTAGAATCGCATCGGGGAGGGCCAGGCCCTCCCCGATCCCCCGGCGGCTTAGCGCGGAGCGCTTACGAGCACCCGCGCCCGCCGCCCCGGCACCTCCACCGCCAGCCGTCTGCCTCGCACCGCCAGCTCCACTCCCGGCTCCAGCGCGTCCACCAGGGTTGTCCCATCCGGCAGATCGACCGTCAGCCCGAGGCTGGCCGACGTCGCCGCGGCGTTTAGCGCCACGACGGCCAGCTGATCGCCGTGGCGCCGGGCGAAGGCCAGCTGCTCGGCGGCCACGTGCAGCTGCGTGTAGTCACCGTGGCGCAGGGCTGGCAGGCTGTGCCGCAGGCGAGCGAAGCGGGCAAGCGCCGACGCCAGGTCGGGGTAGGGCGCCTGGAGGCGCGCCTCGGGCAAGCTCAGGCGCGGGCGCAGCGGCCAGTCATCGCGGCCCTTCTGGCCCCCGAGGCCCCACTCGCTGCCGTAGTAGACTGAGGGCACGCCCGGTATCGTGAAGAGCAGAGCGTAGAGCGGGACGAGGTGCGCCGGCTCGCGCAGCAGGGTCGCCACCCGGTTGACGTCGTGGTTGTCGGCGAAGTTGTACAGCGGCAGGCCACGGTAGAGGCCCTGCGGGCCGAACTGCCGGTTGAGGGCGTAGGCGACCTCAAAGTAGTTACGGTCATTGAGGCTCGAGTAGAGCCCCTTGTAGACCTCGTAGTTTGTGGCCGAGTCGAGCATCTCGGGGCCGGCCAGGCGCCGGTAGTCGCCGTGGACCTGCTCGCCCATGAGCCAGAAGTCGGGCTTCAGGCCTTTGCAGAATGCCGCCAGCTCGCGCAGGAAATCCGGGTCGATCAGCTCGGCCACGTCCAGGCGCAGCCCGTCGATGCCGAAGCGCTCGACCCACTGGCGCACCGCGCCGAAGAGGTGCGCGCGCACCTCCGGGTTGCTCAGGTTCAGCTTCACCAGGTCGTAGTGGTCGTTCCAGCCCACGTAGGCGAAGGGGTCGCCGTAGGGGCTGCGCCGCCCGAAGTCCACCCCGGCGAACCAGTCGCGGTAGGCCGAGGACTGCCCGTTGGCCAGCAGGTCGCGGAAGGCCCAGAAGTCGCGCCCGACGTGGTTAAATACGCCGTCAAGGATGAGCCTGATACCATTGGCGCGCAGGTCCGCGGCCAGCTCGGCCAGGGTCTCGTCGCTGCCCAGGCGCCGGTCGAGGTGGTAGTAGTCGGCGGTGTCGTAGCCGTGGGCGCTCGACTCGAACAGCGGCCCCAGGTAGAGCGCGTTGACGCCCAGCTCGCGCATGGGCTCGATCCAGCCGCGCAGCTTGGCCAGGCGCGGCACGGGCGGCGCGTCGAAGCGGTTCTGGTGGGGCGCGCCGCATAGCCCCAGCGGGTAGATGTGGTAGAAGACGGCGTCGTGTGACCAGTGAGCCATGTGATCCTCCTTGTACATACCGGTAGGTATAAAAAGCATAAAAAAGAACGCGCCCCTCACGAGTAGATGCCATGCGAGAACTGGTGTACCGCCTGGCGCGCCACAGCCGGGGTCAGCTGGAGGTAGCCGTTGAGGGCGAGGGCGATATAGGTATTAATCGCGCCGAGGAAGCTGGCCGCATAGAGCTGGTGTCGCCCGCGCATGTTCCCGTGGTCGGCGGCGGCCCGCTCGAACATCTCCGCGACCAGACGCTGCTGCTCGCCATTGAGCGCCGCGACCACCCGGAACGCCTCGCTCTCCGGCACGGTAAACCAGAGGGCGAGAATCAGGCGGTACAGCGCGGGCTCGGCCGTGGCGAACTGGAAGTAGGTCTCGACGACGCGCCCGAGGCTCAGGGGCAGGTCGCCCGCGTAGGCCGTGGCCTCGCGCAGACGGGCCAGCAGCTGAGCGCTGCGCTCGCCCACCAGGGCCGCCAGCAGCCCCTGCTTATTGCCAAAGTAGTGATACAGCGTCGGCTTCGTCACCCCCACGGCCTCGCAGATCGCCTGCACGCCCACGGCGTCGTAGCCGCGGGCGGCGAAGAGGTCCAGGGCTTTGGCGAGGATCTGGGTGCGGTTGCTCATAGTGGGTATTATACCGTTCGGTATAATACCTGTCAACTACGGCTTCAGCTCGGCCCCCAGCCGGCTCAGCTGGACGCGCCGGGCGGCCGGCTGGTCGGGGTGCTCCTCGAAGCGGGCCCGCTCGAAATACTGCACGTTCAGGGCGCGCCCGCCCTCGACCTGCTCGGGCGCGGGCTCGCTGATCGGAAAGCCGAAGGTCGCCAGGCCGCCGCTGCGCTCCCAGTAGGCCAGGAAGGGCGGGCAGAGGCTGTGGCCCGTCTCGGGGAAGTAGCGACACCCCTGGGCCGGCGGCCCGCTCACGGTCGGCAGGCCGCGCCAGTCTACGCCCCGTCGTACCAGGTACTCTACCCCAAGCAGGCCCACCAGCACATCATTCGGCGGCTGGTTCTCGGGGTGCTCCTCGAAGCGGGCCCGCTCGAACCACTGCACCTTACGGTCGCGCCCGTCGGCGCCACGCTCGACCCGCTCGGGCGTGAGCGGCAGGCCGTAGATCGCCAGACCGCCGCCCCGCTCCCAGGCGCGCAGGAAGGCCCCGCGCACAGTCTGGCCTGTCTCGGCGAAGGCGCGGGCCCCGCCCGCCACCTGCCGCACATAGACCGGCCGCTCGCCAACGGTCAGCCTGGCCGAGGCGCCGCCGAGAGCGCGCTCTGCGCCGTCGCGCTCGACCATGGTCGCCGTCTGCCCAGGCGTCAAGGCGAAGTCAACCGCCCGCTGGCCGCTGAGCGTCCACAGCACATCGACCGTGCCGCCGTCGGCGAGGGCGAAGCGATGGTCGGCGACCACGCCCTGTCTGTGAGCGGGCCCCGTGCCCTGGTAGCCGGTGAACTGGAGCTGCGCCACCATCGTGCCATAGGCCATATAGGCCGGCTTCGGGCCCAGGCTATCGTAGAGGATCGCCGCCGGGCCCCACGGCTGCTGCGCGCCGCCGAACTTGTCCTCGAGCTGGAAGTAGCTGACATGCTCGACGCCGACCGACGCCGCGAGGACAAAAGTGCGCACCAGATAGTCGGCCTGCTGGTCTTCGCTCTTGGCGAACTGAGGGGCGCAGGCGCCGCCGCAGGTGCTCCAGCCGATCTCGGTGACCCAGACGGGCTTGCCGCCGCCGCGGGCCGCCACCCAGCCCTTCGCCCGGTTGATGCGGCCAGGCACCGTCACGTCGAAGTGCTCGCGCGAGTTGATCAGCGTGGGGTCATCAGGCGCGTGGTCGATCAGCCACGGGTGGATCGAGAGCACATCAAAGCTGTCCCAGCCCGCCAGATCGACCACCCGGTCCATGAAGGCGCCCTGGCCGACGCCGTCGAAGACATAGACGCCGCCGTTGAGCACGAGGGCCGACGGGTCGGCGGCCTTGATCGTGTCATGGGCCTTGCGCAGCATCTGGGCGTAGGCCTCGGGGTTGGCCCGCGGCAGCCAGGTGCCGTCCATATCCGGCTCGTTCCAGATCTCCCACGCGGCCACCCGCGGCGAGCCCGGGGCGTCCTTGTAGCCGTCGCCGTCATAGCGCTCGACCACGCGGG